>JALUTR010000202.1 GCA_027021785.1 Fidelibacterota bacterium
TGGCCACGTTCAAGGAAATCGCGGGACAATTCGTTTCCGCGTTGAAGGCTATGGGCTTGAAGCGCATGAATGCCGCCACACTCCGCCAGATCCTGTCCAGTACCGCGTATGCCAAGCAGCATTATCCGAAAATTTCGCAAGACGACTGGACCATGCTGCTCGGCGCGATGAAGGAGGTCGCCCGGTCGAAGGGACTGCCGGTCGCAATCTTCGATAAATGGCTCACCGACCGCGACAAGGCCCAAGTCGAAGCCGACGTGGAGGGGCTCGATTTCGACACTCTCGACGCCGCCCTTTCCGGCACCGAAGCGGCCGCGTAGATCGCCAGCCCTTCCACACTCACACACTCAATCCCCGTCCTTTGTGGCGGGGAATTTTTTTGCCCTTCGCCTTTTCGCCTTTTCCCTTCCCCACATGTGCGCGCGAGTGTGTGCGTGTGTGCGTGCGCGTTCTGTTTGGTGCTGCACACAACATGAAAAAATTCATGCAAGCGCAAAAAATGTGTTGACACACTCCAAAACTCATGATCCAATATCCTCACACTCTCGAATTGAAAGGACCAGCATCATGACGAAATCGAAATCTCTCTCCAGCACATGCGCCCCAGTCTATGTCCAAACCTACAGCGATCCGGCCCGTGCTCAGGACAAGTTCTCGTTGCCCGACATTGAAATCTTCCTGGTCACCATGAGCGATGCCCGGCCGTTTGTCGAAAGCCTGGACCCGGAAATGATCGGCGATGTCCATGATGTGTGTCTCGCCGATTTCGTAGGTTGGTATTGGTGGCATTGTCTCCCGGGATGCTTGCCAGACAGTTCACCAATGGGTCCGTTTCAATCGTTCGACGAAGCCATGTCAGACATGGAGGAAACGTTCTGGTACTGGCAGCGCGACGAGGATGGCAAACTGTAGATCGCGCCACATTTCTTGTTGACGCACGCATGAAAGTGTGATCCAATCAGAATGTGATGCAATCCAATCCACGAAAGGATCAAGTGATGTCTGCCAATCTGGAACCAAACGAACGTGTCGAAATCGAGGTTGTTGGTTGGAGCCGTGATCGGACCGTCAACGACATCTACGAACGTCACGTTCCAGCCCATATCACGCGCGCCAGACTGTGGAGTGTGATCGCCGATATGGGCTCCGAAATGATGGCGTTTTCGCCGAAGACGTATCGGATTACCGTCGGCGTCAAGTTCCCGGCCGAGATGCGCAATCTGCGCCCACACCATTTCCAGGACTGACACCTAGAACTCGAACAATTCCAAACTGAATTGAGGGGGGGAGTGTATCCCCCCATTTTTTGTGGCCAGCCGCGCGGTATAAATAAGGTTCCAACACAATATAAATAATATCAAAACACCCCAAAATCACCCACACGCAAGCGCGCAAGCACCCGCACGAAGTGCACCCGTGCGCAAGCACGGAAAACGCCCCGCCTTGTTCACACGCAGTTGCAATTGGTGTGCAGAAAATGCAGTTGCAGTTGAGGGGCCAAATTTCAAAACGACTTTCACGCCTCCAGCAAAATTGCGATTTCTGCAAAAAATTTTCAAAATTCAAAAATTTCAAAAAATTTCAAAAAATTTCAAAATTAATAAAAGTTTATTTGGTGGAAAATTTCATAAGAAATTTCATTGCACTCTATTGACGCAAAGATAAAAATTTTGTACAATTTATATTATGGACAGCAACCAGGCACTCACCGGCGCCGACATCGCACTCTATAAGAAGATTGCGCGCCTTATGTTGTGCGATGTTGAACAGGCAAAGATTGGGGAGATTGTGGGATTGACACAACCGCGCATCTCTCAAATCAAGTCTGATCCGCGCTTTCAGGCAATTTTTGCTGAGTGTGCTGCTGAGTCCGAAAAGGATGAGAATATTTACAACAAGGGTTGGGACGCGATTGAAGAACTTGGGATGGCCAAGGTTATTGATCGTTTACGCTATACTCATGATCCAGAGTTTGCATTGAAAGCTGCGACCTTGGCAAACAAAGCAAATCGACGGGGACTGAATGGGAACGCTCCGGTTATTTCGGCAGTGGATGCTGGTGCACGGGTTATTGTGCAGCTCAATCAAACCTTCGTTGAGAGGGTACAGGAAATGGATGTTTCCAAAGATGCCATTCCTGTAGGTGCCACGGTTAAGAAGCAATCTGATATGTTGGAGCCGGCTCGGGTTGAAAAGTTGTTGGCGCAAGCTGGGCCGGCTCCAACGCGCAAAGCCGATAGAACCACGATTGACCTCAAAAACATTCGGGATTATCTCGTGGAGGACAAGTGACATTCAACGTCGCACAGAATGAAACACTTACCCCGGTGAACATGTCACGCCGGGAACTTGAATATGCGCTCGAACACAACACGGAGTTTTTTATCGAGTTCAATCTTGGGGACGAACTCACCTATCCCGTGCCGCATTTTCACAAAGTGAGTTTTAGTCTTCTCATTAGTTCATCTGTGGCACGGGTTGCACTCGCACTCCCACGTGGCCATGCAAAAACCACACTCGCAAAATTGGCGTGTTTGTGGTATTTTCTTTTCACCGATATTCGTTTCATCGTTTATGTTTCAAACACAGCCACGATTGCACAGGCTGCATGTGCCGACATTATCAACTACATGCAAACGGCCAACTTCATTGCAGTGTTTGGGCGTGTTGAGTGGATTAAAAATCAGGGTGGGGACGGGTTTTATTGGTTCAAACTCCGTGGAAAATCGTGCATTTTGAGGGCGCTTGGTGCCGGGCAACAGGTTCGTGGGATCAATATTGATAATCGGCGCCCGGAGTTGGCGGTTGTTGATGATTTGGAGGACGATGACAACACCGCAACCAAATATTTGCGTGATCGACTCAAAGAATGGGTCTATGGGCCGTTCAAAAAAGCAATGGCGCGCAAACACAAACTCATTTGGTTGGGCAACATGCTCTCCGTGCACAGTTTGTTGTATTCACATTGCCAATCCCCCTATTGGCACTCGATGTTGTTTGGTTGTTTGTTGAGCAACGGGCAACCTCTTTGGCCTGATATGTGGACACTTGAGGATTTACAGGCCGATTTGCAAGAATATAAAGATATTGGGATGACGGCGCGTTGGTTTGCTGAGATGATGAACCAGCCAGTTCCTGGAAGTTCGGGTCTTATTTCGGCAGATGAAATAAAATATCGGCCAATGCGTGCGCCCGATGATATTGAGTATGGGTTTATCACAATTGACCCCGCAATTTCCCAGAAAGATTGGGCCAACGACACGGCAATTGTTGCTCACGGGTTTGTTGAGGATGTTTGGCAGGTGCTTGAGGAGGAACATGGGAAGTTTGACATTGGGCAAATTTGGAATTGTGCCATCAATATGTGCTATCGGTGGCGGCTCAATGTGATTGGGATTGAAACGGGTGCATTTCAATCCTCCCTCCAATACATTTTCAAATATCTTGCAATGACGAAAAACGTCAACAACGTTGAGATTGTGGAACTTCGTGCTTCCAGTCAAGTTACCAAAAATCAACGCATTGCTGCGTGGGCCGCCATGCTCAAAAGTGGGGATTATGTGTTGACGGAAGGGGATTTTCACATCACCCAGCAACTCCTCAACTACAACCCACAAAAACGCGAAAATCAGGATGATGTGATTGACAGTGCGGCCTATGGTTTGCAAATGGTCGAGAAACACATTGGTTTGATCATGCAACGTCACATGCGAACGGAAGATGTGCGTGTGTTGGATGAATACGCAGTCTGTTCGGTTTGAAGGAATTGGGAAAGATGGCCAAGAGAGCAAAAGTTTTGCGGCGCCCCGGGGATCAGGCAATGCGGCGTCGGCGCAAAACCAACGACAAGCCAGCGGCGCACCCGTTCAACAACAAAGCCAATCACGAAAAACTCTTGAAGCATGTGATTGAGCGGTTGGATTTCGGGAATGAAGTCCGTGATGAGTTTGTGCTGCGGTTGCAAACCATTGATCGGGAGTTTTCCGGTTTCGTCAAACTCAGTGAGGCGGATAAGAAACGGGAACGGGACAATTTGGCGGGCAAAGCTCCCAAACCAACCGATGTCAATTTGCAACTCGCTGCCACTCACATTGAGGAAGCGGTGACGTTTTTGATGAGTGTGTTTGCCCCCGATAGTGGGATGTTTGAGGCGACCGCACGCCAGGATAAGCAATCGGTCGCAAACGCATTTGCCGCCGTTCTCAATCGGCAAAGTTCACGGGGGCGCTTTTATCGGGAGTATGTGAAAGCGTTCGCCAATATGTTGAAGTATAATCTTGGGGGCTGGTTTACCTATTGGGAAAAGGTGCAAGGTAATCAACTCACCAACACAATTGACGGCCAGCCCAACCTTTCCCGTAAGATCATTTGGCAAGGCAATCGTATCAAGTCGATTGATATGTACAATGTGATCTGGGACATTGCCGTGCACCCCGTTGATTTGCCCTATCTCGGGGAGTTTGTGGCTTTTGTTGAAATGGTGCGCGAATTTCGTGTTAAGAAGATGGCCGAGGACGGTGAATTGTTTGAGGTTCATCGGTTCACCGGTGAGAACATGGCCACCGACAACACGAACAGATACTACAAATCCAAGCCCCAAATTCGCAATGAGTTGGGGCTTGCTGGTGGTGGGGGCGAAACAGATTGGGTCAATGTGCTCACACAAGGCGGATCGAGAGAAGTCACAAGTGGGCACGAACTTGTCACATACTATGGGTGGCTCAATCCGCGCGAGTTTGGTTTGTCGAATGATGATGAATTGCAAATTTGGCGCATTGTTGTGGTCAATCAGCAATTCATCGCCCAAACTGAATACATGAACAATGCACACGGGATGTTGCCCGTTGCGTTTGCGTCGCCACGCGAAGATGATTTGGGATTTGGGCAGAAATCATATGGGGAGATGCTCATTCCCTTGCAACGATATGCGTCCTTCAAACTCAATGTGGATCAGCAATCGCAACGCAAGTCTTTGCACGGAATTACGGTGTTTGATGCCAACACGGTCGCACTCGACAACATTGATGAGAGCGAAGTTGCTGGACGCATTCGTGCCAATCCAACTTCCCAGGATGTTGATTTGCGTAAGAAGATCATGCAATTGCGTGATGCGCCCGATACCACGGGAACAATGCGTGATATTGCATCAATTGTTGACTTGATGCAAAAACTCCTCCCCACCGATATGCTGCGTCAAGTTGCAGATTTGCAGCGTGCCACAACCTACCAGGCGGCCGCTGTTGTGCAAAGTGCAAATCGGCGCAACTATAACATTGCCCGCCTCATTAATGACCACGCAATGCACACGATGAAGTTCCAATTGATGTACAATCTGTTCCAATATCAGGAACCAATGGAGATGTTGGCTGATGATGGAACTGTGATTGAAGTCACCCCGAGCGAATTTCGCGACGCCGGGATTGAGTATGCGGTTGGGGAGGGGTTGAAGGGGATTGATCGACTCTTGATTGCAGATGTGATGAAAGAAATCCTCACTTCCGTGTTGCAATCCCAGCAAGCTGCCGCCGAGATTGATGTTGTTAAGTTGTTGGATTACTATTCGAGTCTGTTGGGGGATAAAACGGACATCAGTTCGTTCCGCCGCCAAGTGCAGCCGCCGCAGCAACAAATCACGGGCGCGGCCCCAACTGACATGAGGATGCAGGATCAAACGGGAGGTGTGTGATGCAATTTCTCTCAATTGTGTATGATGAGTTCACCGACGAGGAAAGAACAATTCTCGCTGATGCGTTTTGCAACCCAATTCTTGCAAAGGCTGTCACACGTCACGTTGACATTCTCACCGAGGATTTGCTCAAGTTGAATGTCAATCGGTCTGATCTTGCTGAAGCATATCGGGAACTCCGTGACCAGCTTGATTTTTGGTATTCGTTTGCAGACTGGATCGAGAAATCACGCGCCCTTTTAAGTGCGCACATGTGAAACAGGAGACTGAAAAATGGCGTTTTCTTGGAGTCCGTTCGGTTCGCACAATTCTCCGGCGACTGAACCCGCCTCTTCGCAGCAAAAGCCCGCCAACGAAAAGGCGGATGATGGCAAGGGGCAAGATAACACTGGCCCTAACGATGGGGCTGATGGTAATCTATGGGTGACGCCGACGCCGGAAAACGGGCCGGACAATGCGCAACAAAATGCAAACGCAAATGCAAACACAAGCGTGCCTGACACACGAAAGGCCGCGCAAATTGCATTTGATGAGCATGTTGCATCGCTCGGTCTCGCGCCAAATTTCACCCCTGAAGAAATTCAGGCTCTTGTGGACACGCGCGATCCGGCAAAGTTCACCGAAACACTCGGTAAAATGGGCGAACGCATCTATCGCCAAGCCATCATGGACACCAATCGCATCATTGAAAGTCGGATTGGTGAGGCGGTTGATGCTGCGGTTGCCAAAGCAACTGGTGTTTACCAGACGGATCAGTTTGTGCAGAAACTTAATGCTGCATTGCCTTTCACGGCCGATGCAGATATCAGTCCTGTTGCACAGGGCGTCGCTGCACAACTTGTCAAAAAGGGCAAAACGCCAGAAGAGGCAATTGAAGGCACGCGACGGTTCTTTAAGAAAGTGGGTCAACTTTCTGCACAGGACCTTGGGATTAACACGCCACCAAGAACTGGTCCGGGTAGCAATCCATTCGCGCAATCTGGTGATGAGGGTGAGGATTGGTTGGATATTCTGACCGGTACTGAAACAGGAGGATAGACTACAATGGCGGTTGCTGGAGTTTTTGCATCAGACCAAAACATCGTTGGAACGCGCAGGGGCGACTTCGCCAGCGCAATCCTTCAGGTGATGCCGACGGGTTCTGCACCTTTGTTGGCTCTTTCGGCTGGGATGGAGACCAAACCGGCGAACGACACGATTGTTACGTGGTTCGAAGAAAACCATGTTTCGGGCCGTGTTCAGGTTTCGTCGTTTGTTACTGATGGTGACGGAACTGGTTTTGTTTTGACTGATGCCAGCTCCTTTGTGGTCGGTACCATCCTTCTCAACGACACCACCGGCGAGTATGTTTTTGTCACGGCGGTGTCCGGAAACACGATCACGGTTACGCGTGGTTTTGCCGGATCGACGGCAGTGACTGTTACCACATCCCATTTCTTCCAGCGGATTGGTACTGGTCACGAGGAAGGTTCGGCGCGTCCCGTTGCGATTGCCAATCTCGGTTTCCCGCGTTACAACTATGTTCAGATTTTCCGGAACGCGTGGAACCTCACGGGAACGGCAATGGCCGTGGAGTACATCACCGGAAGCATCATCGCCAAAAACAAGGCAGATGCGGCCAACTATCATGCCGAGGACATCGAACGTTCCATCATTTGGGGTCGCCGGCAGATCAGTGTGTTGAACAGCCAACCGTTCCGAACCATGGATGGCATCAACTCACAAATCACCACGAACGTTTCGGTCGGCGACGCAAACATGCAATGGAGCGAGATCGACTTGTTCTTGCGCAATGTGTTTTCGCGAAACATTCGCGGGAAGCCCAACGAACGGATTGGGTTTTGTGGGAACACGGTTCTCGGTGTTCTCAACGAGATCGCAATCCGGAGTTCCGTTGTCAACATCGAACCGGGCCAGACTCAGTTCGGGATGAATGTCAGTAAATGGATCACCCCGTATGGGAACATTTCTTTGCTGACTCACCCCCTCATGAACGAAAGTCCGGTTTGGACTCAGGAACTCTATGTCTATCATCCGGGCGCAATTCGCACGCGGTATTTGCGGCGAACTCACGAGGACAACTACGACAAGGATGGCTCGCGAGCCGGTGTTGACGCGGATTTCGGTGTGATCACAACCGAAATGACCGTCGAATATCGGGCAGAACTCACGGGCGGTCGCTACACTGCGATCTCCGGCGCGAGCACAACTCAGCCGTAAGCGGTAGGCGGTTGAGTTTGTTGGGGTGGGTTGGAATTTCCTCCCTGATTTTGACCCACCCCAACATTTTCTTGAATTGAATTGGTTTTGCAATTTCACAACCAAACAACGGAGACATTTCCATGAACATTCTCGGCAAAGAGAAGGACGAGCCTGAGGCCGCCAAGGAAGTCGAGGTTGAGGGTGAAACCACAACCGAAAACGGCCAGGAGCGCGTTATCTATGTTTGCAATGATGCGCCCTCACTCCGGTTCAAGATCGACGGCAAACCCTATCAGTTCGAGGACAAAAAGTTCGAGTGCGATCCCGAGTTCGCTGAGAAGATGGATTTGGCCCTCGCACAGAACTATGGGTTGTCGCAGATGATCCGGAAAATTGACGTGCAGGCTGCGCTTGCGATTGCGCAAGAACACCGGCAACGCATGATCAATTTGGGCATGGCGGCAAAGGGACCGATGAGCACGCAAGACATGGGCGTGAAGGCCGCCAAAATCAACATGGAAATGCGTGATGCGAAACTTGCTCGGGAAGGTACGCCGCAAGAAGTTTCCAACATGACGCACGAGTTGATGGAGAAGCATGATCTCGCTCTCACGGAGAAAGTTCATCTGCCCGTCGCGCCCCCGGATGTTCCCCCAATCGCCGCCGAGAAAGTTCACACCAGCAAGGATAAGTGATGTTTTCCGAACTTGTTGATGAGGTTCTCCTGTCCTCAAGTCGCGGAACTTCTCGACGAACCGACGTAATTCGCTACGCAAACGCAACAATTCGGGAGTTGCAGGCGCGGGCGCATTTTTCGCGTGATCTTGTCGAGGATCAACTAACAGCGGATGCTTCCCCGTATTTGTGGACGCGTCCGCGCTTTTTGTACCTTTTGCGCACGGTTTATTATCCGGCCGTTGATTATTGGCCAAAATTCCTCCCTCCAGGCAAGGTGCAAAGAGATGCACCGAACAGTTGGTATTACTACACCACACCAACCCAAATTGTGTTTTCGGGTGTTGCCGTTGGGGATCAAATCAACGTTGCGTATTATCAATACCTCCCTCGTTTGAGCTATTACGACGCATCTGGCCCGGTCCGTCCCGCTGTTTATGATGAGGTCACAGACACCTGGACATATTTGCAAAATGGCAGCTATGTCAGCACACTCGGTTCCACAACTCTCGATGATGCTGCGCGGGCGCTTGTGACAAATTGGGTGCTCGATCATTGGAGAGAAGGTGTGGTGGAGGGCACTTTTGCCAAGTTCTTCAAACTTGTGGGAGATGATCGCGCCGCCGCGTCCTTTGCTGTGTTCAACCAAATCAAGAAAGACATTCTTTCGATGGAAAGTTACGACAGCATAGGGAAGTAGTTTCCGATGACTGGTACACCAAAATATACGGGGTTTGATCTCGAAACAACTGTGCGGCTCACTCGGGTTGAGGAGTCGATGCAACACACGGCAACTTCGGTTGGCGAATTGAAGGACCTTCTCATTGCACATATTAAAGAGGAGGAGGTCAAATTTAATCGCATTCTTGAAGCGATGGCGGAAAATCGAGGCGGGCGCAAAATGCTTGTTCTGTGGGGTGGTTGGATTATCACCCTTGCAGTGAGTGCGCTCGCCGCAATTAAGTCATTCACACCAAGCGGCGGTGGTGGAGGTTGAAGATGTCACTTGTTGACGCAACGGAAAACGCACTCCTGGATCATTTTCTCGGTGGTCCGGACTACACGCGACTCGCAACGGTTTATTTGGCGCTTTCAACCACAACGCCGACTGATGCGGGGGGCAACTTTACGGAACCAACCGGCGGGAGTTATGCGCGTGTTGCAATCACCAACAACGCAACAAACTTTCCCGCAGCTTCCGGGGGCGCCAAGTCAAATGGGGTGAAGTTTTCCTTCCCAACAGCAACCGCGGATTGGAGCAGCGGCGCAAACATGACCTATATTGGTTTGTTTGATGCCGCAACGGCGGGAAATTTGATTGCGTATGGTGCAATCACGACGCCAAAAGCTGTGTTGAATGGGGATACGGCCGAGGTTGCCATTGGTGATCTCGATGTGACGATGGATTAGGGGAATGAACATGGATTATCAAAAACTAAGAACCGAAATCGAAGCGGGCATTTCACGTAACGACATTCAAGCCGGTGACTCTGATGCAGTTATTGCTGCT
>JALUTR010000203.1 GCA_027021785.1 Fidelibacterota bacterium
ATGTTCCGGTTGTCGTTTATGTCGCGCCCAGCGGGGCGCGGGCGGCTTCGGCCGGGGTATTCATCACCATGGCGGCGCATATTGCAATTATGGCTCCCGGTACCAATATCGGCGCGGCACACCCGTTAATGATGGGCTCGGTGCCCGGAATGCCAAATGACACCACCGGTACGTTAATGGACAAAGTCACCAACGATGCCATCGCTTATTTGCAATCGATTGCCGAAAAGCGTGGTCGTAATGTGGAGTGGGCAAGGGAAGCCGTACTCAACAGTAAATCAATTACCGCTCAGAAAGCGTTGACCCTGGGTGTCATTGATACGGTGGCGGAGGGGTTGACCGAAGTACTGCGATATATCGACGGGAAGAAAATCGACGTTACGTCCGGACCGGTGGTTATCGCAACGCGGGGGGCTGATGTTCGAATAATTGAAAAGGGATTGCGGTACCGGGTATTGGATCGGATTTCCGATCCGAATATCGCGTACATTTTATTGTTGTTGGGTATTTACGGTATCTTTTTTGAACTTTCAAACCCGGGCGCCATTTTTCCCGGCGTTCTGGGGGCGATTTCCTTAATCCTGGCCTTTTTTTCCTTTCAGATGCTGCCGGTCAATTACGCGGGATTGGCCCTGATGGCCATCAGTATTGTTTTATTCATTTTGGAAATCAAGATAACGAGTTACGGATTATTGAGTATCGGCGGGGTAATTACACTGTTATTGGGGTCGCTGATGTTGTTTGAAAGCGCCGATCCCCTTATGCGCGTTTCGTGGAAAGTGATTATCCCGACTGTTATTTTCACCGCCCTGTTCTTTTTGTTTGCCGTGGGATTCGCGATTAAAGCGCAACGGAAACCAACGCTTACCGGTGTTCCCGGAATGGTGGGATTAACCGGGGAGTGTGTCACAGATATTGATCCGAAAGGGCAGGTTGTGGTGCAGGGAGAAATCTGGCAGGCTGTCAGCGACCGGAAAATACCAACCGGAACTTCCATCAGGGTTAAATCAATTACCGGGATGGTATTATTTGTCGAACCGGTGGATCGGGGCGGCCGGGATTGATCATAAAAACAATTATCGGGGAAAATGTCATTTTGTAGTAAAAAAGGAGGGATGCCATGGATTCCATGATAACAACCAGTGTCATTGCTGTTTTGGTCGTAATGGTATTGGCGGCGTCTATAAGGGTGTTGCGCGAGTATGAGCGGGGAGTGGTGTTCCGGTTAGGCAGATTGGCCCATGGTTTCGGCGCCCGGGATGGACTGGCCACCGGCCCGGGACTTATCTTTTTAATTCCCATCATTGATCGCATGGTGCGGGTCAGTTTGAGGACCGTGGTATTGGATGTCCAGCCGCAGGATATCATTACCCGTGACAATGTATCCCTGAAGGTGAATGCGGTAATCTTTTTTCGGGTAATTGACGCCACAAAGGCTGTTCTGGCCGTTCAGGATTATTACTTTGCCATCACCCAAATAGCCCAAACTTCATTACGTAGTATTTTGGGGCAAGTGGAACTGGATGAATTATTGGCCGAACGCGATAAAATAAACCGGAAACTGCAAAGCGTGATTGACGAACAAACCGATCCCTGGGGAATAAAAATTTCCACGGTTGAAGTGAAACATGTTGATCTGCCGATGGAAATGCAACGAGCGATCGCCAAACAGGCGGAAGCCGAAAGGGAACGGAGGGCCAAGGTGATCCATGCCGAAGGTGAGTCCCAGGCCGCCGCCAAGCTTGCCGATGCAGCCGCCGTATTGTCGAAAAACAACGCGGCAATACAATTACGATTCCTGCAAACCCTGACCGAGGTTGCGACGGAAAAAAATTCAACCCTGGTCTTCCCGATTCCGATCGATTTGTTCACGCCGTTTCTGGAACGGACGCGAGAAAAACTAAAGGAATCAGGAAAGGACGATAAGTAAAAGCTAAGATTAAACCAAAATAACCCCGGATTATGCATGAATAACCCCGATATCGCGGTTTCTTAATTAGGGAAGTATTAACTTTAAATTGCATGGTCAAAGTCTAATGGATAAATCGGTAAATTAAACGAAAGAATATTATTAGAGTTAGGACGAATAATTGAATTAACACAAATTTTTCAATAGAAAAATTTGCCTCTACTCCGCATTCTGCGAGGATCGTTATTTATAAATATCCCTGACCATGTATTCGGATTGTTCCCGGTTGTTGTTATCCCAGCCACAA
>JALUTR010000204.1 GCA_027021785.1 Fidelibacterota bacterium
GGGTCGGTATTCGTTTTTATGTGTCGGAACGGATCGTGCCATGGCGGAAACGTTTGGCTCCACCTGTCACGGCGCGGGACGAATGATGAGCCGGAAGAAATCCAGCAAAGTCAGTAAATCGATGAATATGATCGAGGAATTACATCACCGCGGGGTTGAGATAATGGCCCGGGGGAAACGGACAATAGCGGAAGAAATGCCCCACGCGTACAAAGACGTGGCCGATGTGGTCGCTGTCATGGACGGGGCCGGAATCAGTAAAAGAGTGGCCCGGTTCCGGCCTATGGGGGTTATTAAAGGCTAAATCCGGGAGGGGTATTGTGATGAAAAAAACATCAGCCAAAATAAATGTGGTTCAGGGGGACATAACCCGGCAACGGGTCGATGCGATTGTAAATGCCGCCAATACTTCCCTGCTTGGCGGAGGGGGCGTCGACGGCGCGATACACCGGGCGGCGGGTCCCGGACTGCTGGAAGAGTGTCGTCGCCTGGGAGGATGCCCCACGGGCGAAGCGCGCCTAACCAAAGGATATAATTTACCTGCGAAATATGTCATCCACACCGTAGGGCCGGTCTGGCGCGGAGGAAATTCCAATGAGGCCGAATTATTGGCCCGCTGCTACCGATCTTCCCTCGAACTGGCGATTGAACACGGTGTGCGATCGATTGCCTTTCCGAATATCAGCACCGGAATCTATCGCTTTCCGAAACGACCGGCGGCAGAAATCGCCATTAAGGAAGTCTCCGAATTTCTGGCCCGACACAATCGGCTCGAAAAAGTAATATTTGTCACTTTCGATCGGGAAAACTATCGGATTTACATGGATTTGCTGGCTGATTAACTTTAGTTTCATGTATCAAAATCCTTCGGAACAAATCATATTATTGTTATCGGGTAAAGTTGAATTATGCAATCTGAATCGGCAATGAGGTAGCTCTCCGAAATGAGAATAAAGGTAACACCCAAAATTTTATCCTGGGCTCGTCAAAGAGCAAATTTAAATCAGAATGATCTATTAAAACGATTCCCAAAACTTTATGAATGGGAACAGGGTATTACCTTTCCTACCCTGAAACAGCTCGAGAAATATGCAAAAAAAACTCATCAGCCAATCGGTGTGTTTTTTCTTCCCGAGCCCCCGAAGGAAGAGTTGCCTATTCCCGACTTTCGTTCGATGGGTTCCACATCCTACGGCCAACCCAGCCCGGACTTACTGGAGACCATTTATATTTGTCAGCAACGTCAGGAATGGTATCGTGATTTTGCGATCATTCATGGACATGAACGGTTCAATTTCATCGGAAGTAAATCCATAAATGATGACGTAATCCAAGTTGGCAACGAAATAACAGATACGATTCATTTTAATCTATCGCAACGCCAACATGTTCGCACCTGGGCCGACACATTTCGTTTGTTTGTCGAAAAGGTAGAAGAACAGGGAATCCTGGTCATGGTCAGTGGAGTCGTCGGTAATAATAATTATCGCAAACTCGATCCTGAGGAGTTTCGCGGATTTGTTTTAGCAGACAATTTAGCGCCATTGATATTTATTAATTCAAACGATACGATTTCGGCAAAAATATTCACCCTTGCCCATGAACTGGCACATCTCTGGTTAGGAGAGAGTGGAATTTCCGATACAAGAATTAACAAAATTCCCAATGACAGGATAGAAAGATGGTGTAACCAGGTAGCTGCAGAACTACTGGTGCCGATGACAAATTTAAAGGATGTCTATAACGTCGAAAACGATCTACAGGACGAATTGGGTCAATTAGCGCGGCGCTATAAAGTAAGTACCCTGGTTATTCTGCGTCGCTTATTGGATATGGGGGCCTTAAATGAAGAAACTTTTTGGAATACCTGGAATGCAGAACTCAAACGACTCTTAGAAATCGAACGAACCGGTCGTGGAGGAGGAGATTTCTACCGAACATTAGGGGTACGTATCAGCAAACGCTTTGCTCGGGCACTGGTAATCAGTACACTTGAAGGCCAAACCTTGTTTCGGGATACGTTTAAAATGCTGGGAATAAAAAAGAACACCACATTTTATGAGATCGCAAATCGATTAGGGTTCCGGGAATGACTTATCTGCTCGACGCTAACGTCTTCATACAAGCCAAAAATCTTCATTATGGTTTTGATTTCTGTCCCGCGTTTTGGGATTGGTTGATTGAAAACAACAAGGCCGGCAAGGTGTTCAGCATTGAGAAGGTCAGGGATGAACTGGAAGCCGGGAATGATGAACTGGCTACCTGGGCTGAAGAAAGAGAAAGTGACTTTTTCCTGGAACCGGACACACTGACAGCCGCCAAATTCGCCGAAGTAAGTAATTGGGCCTCCGCTCAAAGGTATGACCCGGCAGCGGTTAGCACATTCCTGCAAATTGGAGATTATTATTTGATAACCCATGCTTTGGCCCATGGATTTACCGTTATCACCCATGAAGTTCCGGCCAGAACAACAAAAAAGATAAAGATCCCTATTGCCTGTCTTGGCCTGGGAATAAAGTATATGTCGCCTTATGAAATGCTGCGTCGTGAAAAAGCGCTATTTATATTAGGCAGAATATGAAGAACGAAAACTGTTAAAAATGCCCCAAATCAAACCAGGCAGGATGAAACGGATTGGCAAGCCTTCCTTGGAAGGAAGAAATCCAAACATCTTTACGAACGCAGTATAGGGGTTGCTTTCCTAAAATCTGATTCGATTAATAACGAATAGTAAAATTCCTGTTTATAATTCACTAGTTGCGTAAGCACGCGTTTTCTCCTCCGGGAGGATACCCGGCATGCCTTATAACAGGGAAACGGTTACAGGGCAAACAGACGTATTGACGGTCAAAACTAAATAAGACACAAGGGTTTACCAATGAGGGATCATTGGTAAACCCTTGTGCTTTGTTCACTATCTTTGCCGCCGGTAAATCCCCGGCAACAAGTTTCGTGTTCAGGGGTTATCCGATGGCGGTCGGTCCTGTTTCACCGGTCCGGATGCGAATGCATTGTTCAATCGGTAATACGAATATTTTACCGCGACCTTCATCTTCATCGACCCTTTTGGCCACACTGCAGATAGCATCTACGGCAGCGTCCACATATTCATCGTTGACCGCAATTTCGATACGGACTTTTTTCAACAATTTTATATCATGAGCAATCCCACGATATATCTCATGTATCGGTGTTTCCATACCTCTTCCCAATACATTTGAGACCGTAAACTTGTGAATCTTTTTTCTCAATAATGCTTCCTTAATGTCGGGAAGTTCCTGAGGTTGAACGATTGCAATGATCAGTTTCATAACCTATCCTCTTCTTATGATTATTAACATTATTAATCTGATGGTTAATGTTTATATAGCCTTTAATAATGTATAAAACCTGGCATTACATTAACCATAGTGACACACTTATTCAGCAGTAAAAATCTGGAAACCGCTGTAAGCTTCCTCACCATGTTCACTAATATCCAGGCCGCGCAGTTCTTCATCCTCGGAGACACGGAGAATTCCGAGTTTTTTCAGGAAGGAGAATAGGGCGAACATCGTTCCAAATGCCCAGATGGGTATCACTACTGAACCAATTATTTGGGAAGACAGGGAATAGGCTCCGAAAATCCCCGTGGCAACACCACCCCAAATACCGCACAAACCGTGTACCGGCCAGGCGCCAACAGGGTCGTCGATCTTCAGGATGTCGAGCAGTTTAATTCCAAGTACGACCAGGATACCAGCCACAAGGCCAATAATCACCGCTTCATTGTTGGTCACGGAGTCACAATTCGCCGTGATTCCGACCAAGCCTGCCAAGGCGCCATTCAAAGCCATGGTCAGGTCGGGTTTTTTATAAAGGAACCAGGCAAAAAACATTGACAGCACCGCACCGGCGGCCGCCGCAAGGGTTGTATTCGCAGCGATAAGCATGACCGCATTGGTGTTGTCAGCACCGGTAATGGCCAACTGGCTTCCGGGGTTAAATCCATACCAGCCGATCCACAGGATGAACACCCCCAGGGCGGCAAGAGGAAGATTGTGACCGGGGAGTGCATTTACCGTACCATTCCTTGAGAAACGACCAATACGCGGTCCGAGTACAATCGCTCCCGCCAAACCGGCAAACCCACCAACGGAATGGACCACAATCGATCCGGCAAAATCATAGAAACCCAGGGCATCCAGCCAGCCGCCGCCCCATTTCCAAAAACCACTGATGGGATAAACGAGTCCGGTGATGATAACCGAGTAAATGAGGTATGATTTAAACTGCATGCGCCCTGAAACCGCTCCTGACACGATTGTTGCGGCTGTCGCTGCAAAAGCGACCTGGAATAACCAGTCCACCTGCGGATTCAACACGCCGGCTCCAGGTGTTGGCGGGACAGAACTGATTCCAAAACCGGCAAACCCGAACCAACCACCCAAATATGAGTTCCCGTACATCAAACTGTATCCTATGGCATAGAACAGGATCACTCCCAAACTCATGTCCATGAAATTCTTGAACAGAATATTAACGGCATTCTTGGAACGGTTCAAACCGGCTTCCAGCATTGCAAAACCGGACTGCATGAAAAGAACCAATACAGCCGCAATAAACAGGAACATATTATCAATGGCATAGGCGTTCAATGCTGTTTCAGCATCAGCCAGAAGCACCGTTTGTGATAATAATATCACCGCCATGATTAAAAAGAGTTTTTTCATTTTATTTCTCCAGTTTCGTTAATTTCTTATCAGATGTCCTGTGGGATCCCCTTAAAACGCGTAAATCAAATCCAAGGCAATTGTAGTCTGCCTGTTGCTCCCATCGAAAGGTTCTCCATCAGAGGCATAATCAACACGAAATTCGGATCGTAACCGCAGGTTCGTGTATTCTTTAAAAGGAGCAGTATCCAAACCCAGGGTTAATTCGTACACATCGGAAGCAAATCCCAAACGGGTTCCATCCTCGTCGCGGAAGAATTCTGCTCTGAGTGTTGAATTGAGTTGAGGACTAATTGTATAATCAAAATAATTTGCAAGACCCCACCATTTCGTACTTCCACCATCGGGAGCAGCATTCTGTTCTACGCCGTAATCGACATTTAATCCATAAGTCAGTTTCTCGTTAATCGTATAACCCATTACCATATCAAATACTGTTCTTATATCGTTGTCATTATCGGATTCAGGGCCTGAGATGAGGTTAACAATATGAGACAGTTTCCCACCTAACAATGAGCCATATAAACCAACCATATTGGTTAAGCTGTTATTGGTATCTTCCCATACGTCCCAACCTTTAACCAAGCCATAATAGACACTTAAATTATCATTTACAGGATAATCCAGTTGCACCCCGGTGTGAGTAAACGGAATAGCATATCCAAATAGAAAACTCCGGGAAAACAGTGAGTTGTCGGGACCATTTATTACTTCAGCACCCAGCATTGTAACGTATTTACCGGCTTTTATTGTCAATCCGTTACCAACTGGCGCTCGCAATACACCGTAAAATTGAACGGGGTCAAGCTGCAATTCGTCATCACTACCGTCGGCCAGGCCGTTTTGATGAAGGAAACGACCATCCGTTCCGTACAATAGTTCCACCCTACCACCTATCGATAGTCCGGTTCCATCGGAAAGTGTCTTCTCAAGATAACCCAAAGCTTGGTTAAATTGATAGTCATTTGCACTATCGTCAAAAACTCTCCCGGCATTAAGACCATCAGACGGGTTACCCGTATTTAATGTGTAGCTTTGCTCAATCCAACCTCCAACATTCAGCCCCAATATATTCGCTTCGGCCTGAAGCGAAGCCATATTGAATAGCATTAAAAATGCTATGAATCGCATAGATATGACTATTCTTCTTTTCATCTTTCTTTTTACCTTTCTTTTATCATGAATTCGGTTAATTCGACAAAATCCGATCCTTTTTACGGGTGGAACAATAAAATAAAATACTCATTAAAAGCAAGAAATAATTAAGCTAATCCTTATTTTTACCTAAATATATTCTGTTTTATATTATATTATCCTTAATTATTTATCTTTCTAACTCATTTATATGGTATATGTATCAGCCTGATTCTGCTTGATTCGGTCGATTTTCCCTCCTATCCGGCGAACTAAAACATTTTGATTATTTATCTTCAGGACCTCCGGTACGGGATTTCGCTTCGCTTCCCGATAAGGTCGGGAGCTCTTGGCTTCCCGGCATGCGCCGGTCCGCCTTGCGGACTCGCTTCGCTTCCCGACTTTCGTCGGGAGTTCTTGGTTTCCCGGCATGCGCCGGGATTTCGCTTCGCTCAACTTGGCTCTTGGCTCTTGGCTCTTTATACATCAAATATGCCCCCGTCACCGAGGCATTACACCATATTGTGACTTTCGGTTGACTTCCTGTAGTAAAACAGGATAATTTTCCGGTCCAAAATTCAAAGGAATAAAAATAGAATGGATCGACATCCACAACAGATAAAACGTAACCGGCAGGACAAAACACGCCGGGAGAGAAATATTCAAAACATGTCCCGTTTGCGGACATTGGTTAAAAACGTATTAACCGCCGACGAAGCCGAAGTCGCGGAAAAATATTATAAGCAAGCAGTGAGTTTTATTGATAAAATGGTTAATAAGAAATTAATCCATAAAAATACCGCTGCCAGGAAGAAGGCCCGGATAACACATCATCTGAATTCTTTGACACAAACCTGACTCAATCGCTTCCCCGTACCGGGTTTGTTTTATATTTCTGACTTATTAAATATAATACAGGTATAATCCACCCCAAGATAATATCCGCCCCCAAATTATCGTTTGGACACCTGATAATTTGGGGCCTCTTTTACAATCCTGACTTCATGGGGATGATTTTCCTTCATTCCGGCCATTGTTATCTGGATGAAATTTGCTCTTTCTCCGAACTCGCGAATGGTTCTTACTCCGCAATATCCCATGGATGACCGCACTCCCCCGACCAATTGATGAATAGTCTTTCGCACCGGTCCCCGGTAGGGAACCATGCCTTCGATTCCTTCCGGCACCAATTTGGTCGCTTCCGCCCCTTCCTGGAAATAGCGATCACCGCTGCCCTGTTTCATGGCTCCCAGGGAACCCATTCCGCGATACGATTTGTATTGCCTTCCTTCATATAATATAGCTTCACCGGGACTTTCATCCATTCCCGCCAACAAACTACCCAACATAACGGCATCGGCCCCGGCCGCCAGGGCTTTGGCGATATCACCGCTGTAGCGAATACCCCCATCGGCAATCACGGGAATATCGTGCTTTCGGGCCTCATCGACGCTGTCCATGATTGCCGATAATTGAGGAACCCCCACACCGGCAATCACCCGGGTGGTACAACTGGCGCCGGCGCCGATGCCCACCTTCACACAATTTACCCCGGCCTCAATCAAGGCCTTAACGCCCTCACCGGTGGCTACATTGCCGGCGATCAGATCAACTTCACCGATTTTGGATTTTATCTCCTTAATCGTCCGTAACACCCCGGCCGAATGTCCATGGGCGGTATCGATCACCACCACATCCACCTCGGCGCCGGCCAGCGCTTCGGCTCGTTCAACGGCATCTTTTCCTACACCGACGGCGGCGCCGACCAATAAACGACCATTTTTATCTTTGGACGCGTTTGGAAACTGCTCTTTTTTCTGGATATCCTTAACCGTAATCAAACCCTTCAAATTCCCGGAAGCGTCAACAACCAATAATTTTTCAATTCGATGTTTTTGTAGTATTTCCTTCGCTTTGTCCAGGGTCGTCCCCTCCCGGACAGTGATTAGATTTTCGGAAGTCATACACGCCTTCACGGGTAAATCAAGGTTGGTTTCGAATCGAATATCACGATTGGTCAGAATACCGACTAACTTTCCATTTCCAACCACCGGCAACCCGCTGATATGAAAATGGGACATCAGACGCTTGGCTTCCCGGATGGTTTTATTCACATCCAGCGTCACCGGATTTTGGATCATTCCGCTCTCGGACCGTTTCACCCGGTCAACCATCCGTACCTGTTCTTCGATCTCCAAATTTTTGTGAATCACACCGATTCCACCTTCCCGGGCAATGGCAACCGCCATTTCGCTTTCGGTCACGGTATCCATCGCGGCGCTGATAAGGGGAATATTCAACGAGAGCCGGGATGTCAGTCGGGTCGTAAGGTCCACTTCCCTGGGAAGCACGTGCGATTCCTGGGGTACCAACAAAACATCATCAAACGTTAACGCATATCGAAAAGGGGGACGATTTAACACGATTATTTACTCCAATTCCAAATATTTTTGAACGGTATTAACTATTTTTCCATTTTTAATCATTTCGGATACGATTCCGATATCTTTGCTTAAAGGTCGGTCACCCTGGGTGAAATGAACATCTTTTTTCAGACAATCGATAATCATTCGGGTCCCGTGTCCGGGCTTTAACCGTTTGTGATAAGCCAAAATCGAATTAACGGCGATCAGGATTTCAATGGCGAGGATAAATGTCACATTTTCCATGATCCGCAAGGCCTTGCGTCCCGCCCAGGGCGCCATGCTGACAAAGTCTTCATGCCCGGCCGAAGTGGGAATGGAATCGACGCTGGCGGGATGGGATAGAGACTTATTCTCGGAAGCCAAAGCCGCGGCTGTTACCTGGGCGACCATATAGCCCGATTCCAGTCCCGGATTATGGGCGATAAAGGGCGGAATCTTATCATCTATTCCTTTCATGAATAAATGAATCCTTCGTTCGGAAATGGCGCCGATTTCGCTCATGGCGATCGCTAACATATCCAGCGCCTGCGCAACCGGTTCGGCATGAAAATGCCCGGAACTATACACTACACCGGTATCCATGATCAGCGGATTGTCACTGACGCTGTTAATTTCATTATCAATCATAACCCGGGCCGCTTTAAAAACATCGCGACTACTCCCATGAACATGCGGAATACACCGAATGCTGTAGGGGTCCTGAACACGGTTGCAGTCCTTGTGGGACAACACAATCTCACTCCCCTCCAGAATCTTCCAGATATTGCGGGCTGATTGTTGTTGACCGGGATGACATTTTAATTGATGAATGGCCGCGATAAACGCATTACGGGATGAAAGCGTGGCCTCAACCGACAGGGCACCCGCCAGATCCGCTGTTTTTAATAATGTGTCCGCCGACAAAAGGGCCTTCACAGCCAGGGCCGTGGAAACCTGGGTCCCATTAATCAGACTCAAGCCTTCCTTCGGTTGCAGCGATAAAGGCGCTATCCCGACCTCTTTCAGGGCCAACAGGGTGGGCACGACACGGTCCCGGAAAAGGGCTTCCCCTTCACCGATCAGTGACAGGGCAACATGCGCCAGGGGAGCTAAATCACCACTGGCGCCAACGGACCCTTTGCGGGGGATCACGGGCAATATATCATGGTTTAAAAAACGACTTACCTGCCTCGCCACTTCCAATCGCACACCACTTATTCCTTTGGCAAACGTTAATAATTTCAAAAACAATACCAGGCGTGTTAATCCCTTGTCCAGGGGTTTGCCTACACCGACGGCATGACTGCGGACCAAATTCAATTGTAACTGTATCTGATCCTTGCGACTGATCGGGATCTTACTGAGATTCCCAAAGCCCGTGTTGACACCGTAAATCCTGATCCCTTTACTCAACAACACTTTTAATCGTTCATGGGATTGATTTATTAATTTTTGTACCGGTCGTGAAAGACGGACTTTAACAGGTTTTGTGAAAAACGATTTAAAATCGAGGTAAGAATATCTATCGGGTGTAACCGAAACAATCGCCATGAGGTAATTTAGGGTGATTGTTTGTCTCAATACAATAAGAAGCGTTCGGTTGAAACACACTATGCGACAACCCACCAGGTGTAGTGCAACGTGACCTGGAATGCTTGACGTACGAAGAGAATGATTGTCGAACGTTAATCCCAAATAATGCAATAGGAACAACGAATTAAACGAAACTATCGAAATAATAAGGATTTAAATCAATATCCCGAGTAAGAAAATTTTAGTTCAATGATTTGTCCTAACGCTTAATAATATTTCGT
>JALUTR010000205.1 GCA_027021785.1 Fidelibacterota bacterium
GGCATGAGATTATCGTGGGCCCTTCAAAATCGGAGGTTAAGGAGCATTTCAGGGCCGGGAAAAGATACGCCAATGATTTACCTAAGCCGGTCCCCGCTTCCACCACCCCGATACCGGTATCACGGGTAATTATTTTTTCCACAAATTCGGAATACCGAATCTGGTTAACACGCTCTTCGTAAGTCTCCAGGACACCACTGATTAACCCCTGATTGGCAAAAACATCTTCCGCTGAAATCGCGCCGATATCCCGGGCGCCGGAATATTCAAAAATGTTGTTGTATACCTGGTGTCCGATCTTCGATTCGGTCAGCCCCTTTTTTAAGTCCCCGCGCTTGGTCAGGACATTCGCCAGATCCACAAATAACGCTTTGTTCGGAATGTTCGATGATTTGATCAGGGCCAGAATTTTTGATACGATCTCCAGGGGTAACGAGGCGGTTTCCTCAACCAGGCGGAGAAAAATCAGTCCGCAATTTTCAGCGTCCTTTTCGGCGCGGTGCGATCCGCTGGACGACAGCCCCATTTCGTCCGCGATTGATCCCAGGTTATACGCCGATTGATCGAACAGCACGGAGCGCGCTAATTGCAATGTGTCATAAAGCCTGTGTTCGACAAATGGTCGCGCATGGCGTTCGTGTAAGGCTTTCAGGAAGCTGATATCAAAGGGAATATGATGAGCCACGAGCGGAACATCGCCCAGGAAGGCGAAGAAATCGGAAACGACCTCTCCTTCGGCCGGGGCGTCTTCCACCATCGCGTTTGAAATACCGGTAATGTCGGTTATCGATTCGGAAATCTGTTTCCCCGGATTCACCAGGGTAACAAACCGTTCGGTCATTTGTCCATCGACAAACCGAACCGCCGCAATTTCAATAATCCGGTCTTCAAGCGGATCCAGTCCGGTGGTTTCGAAATCGAAAGCAATGAATTCGGATAAATTTAATTGTTTTAGAATTGTTGATATTTCCATCGGTCTACTCTGGTTTTATAATCCAATTGTTTACATACAATCCGAATTGTCGATTCGTTTTGGAATACGGTTGAAAAGCACGCCTGGCGCTATAGCCTTGCAAATAAGCGCACCACATCAATTAACAGCGAAGGTTTCCGGGCCACGGCGATCGAAAATAATTTCAATAACGACCGGTCGTCGACGGAAACAGCGGCCATGCGGTCGGCGATACGATTTAAATCTTCATCCGTAAACCGGAAAATGGCCTCTTTCAAGCGATAATACCGTTCATGGTTGCGCCCGCCTGTTTTGTGCCACCGGTGCTCGTACTCCCGCAGGTTTTTCGTGCCGGGGTCCTTGCCGTTTTTGATTATTTCCACGGCCGTCTCAGCCGCCAGTAAAGCGCTTCGCATACCCGAAATAATACCTCCGCCCGTCATCGGATTCACGGTACGGGCGGCATCACCGACCAGCATCAAACCATTGGCTGTAATCTGTTTAAGTGTTTTGGCGACAGGAACTCCTCCGGCGACGGTCGTTAGAACGGATGCCCCGGGATACTCCCTCTCCAGAAATTTATCAAGGTAACGACAGGCAGCCTTACCGTCCCGCGCATAGTTTCCCGAAATTCCCAAACCGATATTGGCCATATGCTCCCCTTTCGGAAACACCCATAAATACCCTCCCGGAGCCCATTTCCGGGAAAGGTAAAATTCAAATCTATCCGGCTCCACATCGATCCCCGAAACCGTCTTCTGAATGGCCGATTCCATATCCTTCAGTTTCAACTGGGTACGTATTCCTATCCAGCGGCCGACACGACTTTCAACCCCATCGGCTCCGATCACCAATTTCGCACGAACTTCGAAGGGCTCGTTCAAATATGTTCCCTTAACCCCCACCGCGTAATCATTTTCGATAAGCAGACCATCGACATAGGCCTTGGTAATGATGAGCGCCCCTTCTTCGGCAGCCATGTGAGCCAAATCGTAATCAAAAATTCTTCGATCCAGAATATATCCCTTTTCTTTCAGATCGAATTCAACGCTGGTTTCATTCGGAGCAACCAATTTTATCCGTGTAATGGTCGTTTTAATCCATCTTTCCCGGGGCTCATGGAAAATTCTTAAACCGGCGTCACTTACGGCTTCCCCGCAACGAACCGGGACGCCTATATCGCGATCCTTTTCCAGGACGAGGACCGACAGGCCTCCCCGGGCGGCGATTCGCGCAAAGGTCGATCCGGCAGGACCACCCCCT
>JALUTR010000206.1 GCA_027021785.1 Fidelibacterota bacterium
TGACTCCTCGGCCTGGCCGGTAAAATCGAAAAACTTCGGTACTACAACGGCTGCCAATATTCCCAAAATAACAATCACCATGATAAGCTCAATCAAAGTAAAACCGGCAGTTTTTACTTTGCAATCTCCGGAATGGCGATTAAATAAGATGTTTTTTATGTCAGGATAATAAATCATTAAAATATCACGGTGAACTTGGCGGGGTCAATCTGATTGCGAATTCGGTGCTGTCGCTGTTGGTCCAGTAATACCAGACTTTTTCGGTCTGGTCATACCGCGTGTGGGTTATTTTCCCATCGGTTCGGTCATAAGACCATTCCTCGGGGACCTCGGACAACACGCGTTTTAATAAAGGGGAATCAACCTGGGGATATGTTTTAACACCACCTTCATTTAAATACCTGTTGGCGGAAAAATGATGGATTCCGGTGATCAATCTCCCCAAAAAGGTGTCTTCAACTTTTTCCTCGGTTCTGGTAACTATATCAAGATATTTTGGGGTAGCCAATGTAGCCAGAACCCCGATTATAACGATGACAACAATTAATTCTATTAAAGTGAAGCCATCGGAATTAATTTTTATTTTGACTAGTGATAAGGATTCCCTCATTTCAAATTATTTTAAGTTACCAGATATTATTTTTAATGATTTGATTATCAACTGAGTCATCCCCAAAATATTATTCTGTACGTAATACTAATCTTCGGAATTATTTTTATTTAGTCTCCTTGTAAAAAGAACAACCAAACGAATAATTTCCTATCAGATTATTGCAATTTTAATGCCAGCAATATAACCAGGCCCAAATCTTTAATTATATACGAGTTCACAACATTTCAACAGGTGAGGCTGATTACAGCATGTGTATCTTTTTGTTACACTTATTGTTCCATCCTGAAGCATAGGTCATCTGACAAATACATAATTGTTATGCAAAAACATATAAGTATAAATCATCACCATGCTGGCCAACAGTAAAAATATTCCGAAAGTAAACCGTTTCGCAAAAATTACGTCATCGGTAATATAAAATCGATTTACCATTCGCCCAAATTGTTCTAACACCCGGGGCGCAAATAAAAGCAACAGGCCGACAATCGTGGAAATGACAGCAATAATAAAAAAGAATTTCCCCATTTTATTCAGCCTTACAATTAATAATGTTGGTTCTCAACTGTGTAGTAATGTTTTTCATTTATTACTGTGAAACCTTTATCCCCGGTAAAAAACCTGATCGGAATTTAATCACTTAATTTTATCCTTATCCAATGTAAAATATTCATCTCTGTCCCGATCATAAATCGTCACGTTATTACCCGAAATCCGATATACCCGCGCATACCTGAATTGGCCCAATTCAAAATGAAAATATTTTATAATATCACCAACACGGATACTACTTTTATTACGCCGAAGAATTTTCATCCGATCGGTTTGCTGTTGGTGAGCCAGGGATAGATCCTGTTTATCTCCCAGTTCATCTAACATACCCAGGGAGATAACCATGGCATTG
This sequence comes from Fidelibacterota bacterium, assembly GCA_027021785.1. Lineage (GTDB taxonomy): Bacteria > Fidelibacterota > Marinisomatia > Marinisomatales > JAADGP01 > JAADGP01. The sequence continues at coordinate 1,515 of JALUTR010000206.1, forward strand.
AGTGTCTCCGGTCCGATCATCCCATCAACTTTTATACCGGAATCACGTTGGAAATCTTTCACCCCCTCAATATTATCTTCGGTCCATTCCGGATTATTCAAATCGAATTCATAACCTAATATGGTTAAAACATACTTAAAAAGTATCCGTTCTTCAGGCATGTACAGGCTGTAATAATTCAGAACTTTCGTTATTTCATCCACCGGTGAATATTCAGGAAATTCATATGGCTCCTGTGTTTGTCCAAAACCCGATGAACCTGTCGAAACAACAACCATGAACACCGTTATTAACCACAAAATATTCCGGGGCAATATTGGTACCGATTCCAGTGAAACGACTTTAATCCTTGTTCGGAATTTATTTAAAAAGGCCATATTGGGAAGAGACATAAAAAAGGTATATTCCGGCTAAAATAAAGATGAGGCCAAAAATCCTTCTACCATTAAAAACACGTTTGTCCGAAGATAACGATCGATTCAAAACTTCACTCAATTTAATTAGTTCCTTCGGCGCCAACACCAGCAATAGTCCGAAGATACCAACGATTATCCCGGTAAACAGAAGTAATGACTCCATTCCGTATCCTTGTTATTAAATTTCTTTTAATGTCGCGGGGATTACCTGGTAACTGGCGCCTGAAAAGTAATAAGCCGGAACTGAGTGGTTAAGATTCATTCGTCCCTTTTCAAGTTTATTCCCCAGCACGCGGCGCACAAAAAGAGCCCCTTCCAAATAGGCATCATCCTCATCGAATTCGATCCCATCGTTTGAGTATACAACCCCATAAGCCTTACCTTTAATTTTCACCTTCCCCGATGAGATTATTTGTGCCCACACCTTTGTATTCTCTCCTACTTCCACCTTCCCGTAAGTAAATATCTCATTTACCGTAGTCGGTCTTAAATTTGGATTTAAATAGGAATAGTCGGTTCCGAATCTGGTACGATCTTTAATCCCCACTTCCCGCCTGGAAATAATAATAATATTATCATTAACAAAGGTCTGAGTTGTTCCGAATTTTTTAAACTCGACTTTATCGGTGGCAACAATAATCCCCGGGGCGGAAACTGTTCCCCCGGTAACCGTGCCTCCCTTAATCGTCAATTTTCCTTTAACAAAATAAATCCGATCGGTGAAGGAGCTCAAATCAAGCACCCCACCATTTAACGTAAAGTCACCCTTGCATCTATTTCCGTTCGTACTGGCAATGGATTTGGCAATCGCCAAAAGACTGTCATATTTAGTAGTGGAGAAAGGAAACAAAGAAAGCGATCCTGCGGGGTACACCGACCATGAAAAACGCTTATCAAAATCTCCGGTCACCGAACTGCCTGAGGGAACATAGATATTCGTTTTCTCCGCGGGTGGATCGCCTATTTTGGCATCATCATCCACCCAAACATTTCCACCGATATATAGTGAATCGTTTAAAATGAAATCTTCCTTTATTTTGAAATTTTTGGCCTGTTCAATAATAGACAGTTTGGGCCAAAAACTTTTGATTTTTACTTTGAATTTAACTTCCAGTATCCTTTTTGTTTCGGCATGTTGTCCCAAACTGATTACACGAATCTGTCCATCCGGTAAAGGTGTACCTGATCGGGTCGTGTTTGAAACGGCCAGATAAACCGCACTGTTATAAAATGAATAACTACCCGGCAGGTTATCGAAACCATTTTCTGAATTCTGGAGAGCATATTCTATTCCTGAAATGGCGCTCCAATACGATTGTTTTGCCGAATAAATATCCATGGCTTCATTTATATTGAGGGTTGTGGAATTGCTCAGGTATAAAATAACCAAACCCAAAATAACGGAAACAATAATGGCGGTAGCGGAAAAGACAATACCGTCTTCCTCACACCAACGCTTATGAAGTTTGCCCCGGAAAGGGGAACGAAAACGCGCGACATAATTCGTATGACCCGTTGGTTTGAGCTGTTTTACGTCATCCATGATATATTATCTAATTGGTATTATCATGTTTAAATGGTCTTTTTAATCGTCTTTCCATATCTGGTAGGAACCCTTTCCACGTGTTACGGTGGCGGCGGAGGCGGTCCCAGGCCGCCTTTTTGTCCCGCATCCGGGGATGTTAATTTCAGATTTTCCGGGAAAACGCTTGCGCGGTAGTGTATTGTTTGCTCACTGTTGGCAAGCGTAAGAAACAATTCCACGCTCCATACCTTTTCCCTGTCCTGGGTTGAAAGCGGAAGGTCGGTCAATTCCGATTTGTTGCGGTCATAATATTTAAATCCACTGATCGCGGTATTAATGTCTTTTGCCAACAACCTACTATTCCCCTGCCCTAAAACTCTTCGATACAACCCACCATTAGATAGTTGGTATTCCACTGTGTTACCCATGGTATTTTGAAATTTCATCGCTGCGGCATCGCCCACCAATAATGCACTGTTTCCTGACAGATATCGCAAATCCCGGTCAAATTTATTTACGGATGACACACCATCCAGAACCAATGTTTTCCTGGATTGGACCTGTTCAACAATTCGAAAACTGTTGTTGACAACCAGGGCCACGATTCCGGAAAGAATTGCCGTAAGCGAAATACTTATTATGAGTTCAATCAGCGAAAAACCATCATTATTCCCAATCTCCGCCTGGTAATAAGGGACGGAATATCCGTTTCTCCGTTTCCTTCGACCGAATCTTCGAAATATTTCGAGTGTGGGCTTAATAACCATTTACTTCAGCGACATCCTCACCGCTTGATTTATACTTGTTTGTTTCATTATCTCTCATTGTTTCGAACCGCTGCCTCCGGGCACTCGCCGTTTCCTACGGTGGTGGGGGGGGAGGCCCCAAACCGCCACTTTCCTCCGCGGCGCTCACCCGGGGGGTTATTAATGACGTTAAAACAATTGGCACGTCTAATCCATCATGAGTTACCTGTACCCGGATATATTTGTAATTCGTCACGGAATTAGCGCTGTCAATCCAACTGACATTGGGATTAACATAGTAGACCCTTGTCGATCCCTGATATCCGGTAAAACCCGGGAACGACCAGAGATAACCAATGTAATCATCCACATCATCGTATTGTGAAGGAGAGTTCTCTTCGGGACCAAGAGGATTACTCCAGGGAGAGGAATTGTATTCATCAAAGTTGTTTGATCGAACAATTTCCATGATATCATTGGCCATTGTGGTTGCTTTAAGCATTATTTCGATCCGGGAACTACGATTTTGTATTTCAGTCAATGCATACATTGCGCCGACAAAGGCGATACCGATGATAACGATGCCCACAATGATCTCCAGCAAGGAGAACCCGGATTGAGATTTGATCCACCGGAACCGAAGACCGGAAATCAACCTCGTCATAGTTGGGTGAGGTATAGAGGCATATGTTTTCATGTGATTAGGTAGCGTCCTTAGTATTCCCTGATATTAATGTACGGTTCATGTCGTACTTATCCTGTAAAATATCCTTCAATATCTTTCTACTCTGATTCATAAACATACCCGGTGCTCGGAGTAATTACAATAGTTTTATTATTATTTAATACAACTTTCCCACCATTGGAAGGAGTACCCCACCAATCAAAATACACCTCGTTGCTTCCGCCGAAATCGACCGCCGAAATAAAAACCCCGGAATAGGAAACATCCAGATCAATCAAGGCTCGCTGATTGGTTGATGGATCCAGGAGTAATTGGCGCTGCGACGATGAGGGGCCGGAATAAATACCATAGGAATTATCGTTAATATTCACGACCAACCAGGTGGTATCCCGATGGGTGATCGCGTAATTGTAAATGTATCGTAAATCATCCATAATTTTTTCGCCGGCCGCTTTTAAACGCATATTAGTGATCAGACCGGTCATTTTAGGAACCACGATCGCAGAAAGAATCCCGATGATCATCAGCACCAGAATAACTTCCATTAAGGTAAATCCGGGTGCATTTCCGACCTTTCCTGTTTTCTGTTTCCCCACCTTTAACCTTTGTATGATATTATTCACGGCCTGAATTCCAACTCCAGTCCGAAATCAAGATCCTTTAACAGAAATCCCTCTTCCTCTATATCCGTTTTTGGCAATAACTCATAATAATAAGGATTCCCGTAAGGATTGTAAGGAATTTCTTTTTCACTGAAAAGCTCCGAAACGGTGCGTCCATTGTATAATACAGTGTTATCCGCCCAGGATTTGGTCAACAGATTATCCGGTGGTTCCGGGGGATATTCTTTGGTCTCCCTATCCAAAACGCTGTTAAAGAAATGGTTCGCAAAGGCCTGTTTAATCTGGATCATATTGGTCTGGGACATCGTCGCTTTGGCTTCCACCTGGAATTCAATGAATGAAGGAATTGCTATCGATGCCAACGTGCCGATAATGGCCACCGTCACAACCAATTCCATTAATGTATACCCTGCTTTTCCGAATACGGTGTTCATTTTTTTACCCGTATCGTACCTCACCTTACAGTGACCATTATTGTTTCTCACTTTTCAGAAAGCTTTCCGGGAGCAAAAAAGTCCACTCCGACAAGGTGTGGACTTTTTTGCTGTTTCACTTTTTTTCTTTACTGATTGATTACTTCTCTTATTATTTGGTCAACTCATATTTACTGGCATCATTCCCTACCGGACTTCTGTATATATAGACAACATCCGGGTCGGGATCGGTGTAAACGATCTTAGTCTTTTTCTTATTGGAATGCGCTTGTACTTCCCAGCCATCCGGTACTTCATCGAGGATATAGCTTAATCCGTTTACTTCGATACTATCCGCATGGGGGTATTTCCGTTGACCGTTTGTCACCAGTTGATCGGCGGCATACAGATTCAACGCGGCCTTGATGTTCCCGATTACCGCTTCCTCGTTTGCCGTATGGGCTTTTCCGGTAAAATCAAAGAACTTAGGCACGACAACCGCAGCCAGGATTCCAAGAATCACAATCACCATAATCAGCTCGATTAATGTGAAACCCTTTTCGTTTGTTAGTTTCATTTTGTTTGCTCCTTTTACTATCACTTTATTAAATAATTTTTTACGGGGGTTATGGGGTGAACTTTCCTTGAATGACACTATGCGCCGGGTCCTGGATGGTAATTGAAGGTCTTTGCGTAATAGTCAGCGCAACCAAACCTCCGGATAGACTCCATATGGCCGCTCCCGGGGTTACTGCCGCAACAACATAAAACCCCTCGTTGAACGGGGATTTAGGCACTCCGGCCGGAAATATATCCTTTACTTTAATTGAACCTGCTCCATCACTTCCGTAAGAAATTACTTCCGGATTCGTCAGGGTGTCAAGCACAGTGCCTGCCGTAATTTGAAAGGTCGCTATGGCATTGCCACCTGCGTCTCCCTCGGCAACAACACGATTGTATTCCTGAAGAATTGCGGATCCGATAACATTGACGTTATCCAGCGACTTCGCCCCTTTTGCTTTGTTACCGGCACTCATGTAACTCGGGACTGCAAGGGCCGCCAGGGTACCGATTATCGCCGTGCTGACCACAAGCTCCATCAGTGTGAATCCTTTTCGGTTTTTGAAAATCATATCTTATTTTTCCTTTTCTTGTTTTTTCAGCGGACACTTATTGTCCACCAAACTCGCATAAATAAGTGCAAACAGTGTGCCAAAGCAAATTTACGTTTTCCTCCGTCGATCCACGGTTACTTAAACTTTTAATAATGTATCATATAGAAACAAGAACTGTACAATTATGTTACAGTTCTCGTTCAAATTGGCACTGATTACATAAAAGGGGAGATAGATGATTCAACAAATGTAATACCTCAGTGACGATTGGAGAATACAATGAAAATATTCAGGAAATGAAAAACGAGGAACGGAAACTTACCCACCGCGAAGTGGTAATCAGTGAATTGTATTTTTCTTATTCCCAATCGAGCTTCCCCCGGCCCTTTCCACCAGCCGACGGATTGGTTCTATAAATATTCCCCGGTCATTCAGGCATTACAACAGCCGAAGAACAACAAATAGTTTAGGGAAATTATTTAATTGCCGAATACATATTCCACATCGGTAAAAAGATTCCCAGCGCAATCAGCAGCAATAGGCCTCCCATGGCAACGGTCATAATCGGTTCTATGGAAGCCGACAGTTTATTGATCTTCGCATCGACATTTTCGTCGTATTGACGGGCTATATTTTCAAGCATTTTCTCCAGGGAGCCGGATTGTTCACCCACCGATATCATACGGATGGTCATGCCGGGAAACCAGTGACTTTTCCCCAGGGCTCCTGCTAACGAGATACCTTTTTCGACATCTTCACGTGCTTTCCGGATATCGTTTGCAATTACCAAGTTTCCGATTGTCCCTTCCGTTGTTTCCAGGGCCCGAATAATCTGAATTCCGGCTTTTGTTAAGGTCTCTAACATATGGGCAAAACGAGCAATTGTGGATTTAATAACGATATCTTTAAACACAGGAGACTTTAATTTTAATAAATCCAATAGATACGCGCCTCTTGGTGTTCGGACAAAGGAATGTACGCCAAAAATAATGCCGATTATTCCGGCAATAGCCAACCACCAATAGTTGATAACAAAATTGCTGACACCAATCATTATTCTGGTAGGTAAGGGTAATTCTATTCCCTGGGCAATAAACATTTTCGCAAATCTTGGAATAATAAATACAATTGCGCCTATAAAAGCCGCGGTTATGGCTGTTAATACAATGAGGGGATAGCGCATCGCTTTTTTAATATTTGACCGGACCTGTATATCGTGCTGAATAAAATCGGATAAACGCGTTAATATATGTTCCAATACGCCGGCCGATTCACCGGCCCTTATCATGTTCACATACATATCATCAAAAACTCCCGGGAATTCGGACATGGCCTGGGATAACGATAACCCACTATTTACTTTATCGATCAATTCCTTTAATACGTTTTGCATGTTTTCGGATTCGGTCTGTTCGACCAGAGCTTCAATACAGGCTATCAGTGGAACACCGGCATTAAGCATAATCGCTAACTGAGTCGTAAAATTCTCCAATTCTTGCGGTTTAACCTTTTTTCGCCGATTAAACCATTCCGCCAGATTAAAAGGTTTCCTATATTTTTTAACCGACAAAACCATTTCGTTACGGTCTTCGGCCATCTCGTATATTTCAAACTTCGACTCCGCTTCCACGATCGATTCGATAATATTACCGTCTTCGGTGACAAATCTACAACTGTATTGGGGCATTAGTTGATATCCCGATTCAAATGAGTAGGCAATGGCATCATTTGTGTTCCCGTCGTCTGCAATTTCGTTTGTAATAGATACATTTATTAAAAATTAACGCCTGCGCTATTGCCGGTAAAGGACAATTTCATCCTGAGAATACTTTCCTCTGACAAGGGTTTAAGTTTTTTTATTCTGTTTCCTCCTTTAAAAAAGACATTTTATGACCATCATGGGTTGAAAAATCTCACCTGCGTGCTCAGTTGTACCAGGTACGCCTATGGCTACGGTACTCCGGTTGTTCATGGTCAGGGAGCATAAACATATCAGGTGAAAGTTGAATCAATAGGTCCTACAGGAGCTAACGCCTCCATCCCCGATACTCCAATGCGCCGGTTGGCGGATGACCTTTCAGGAAAAATGAGATTAATGGCCAGGTTCTCTTTTTTATCGGTCAACCTTCTAATGATAAACAAATGTCTAAGTCCTGAGGGCGTTATAAGGTAGTGACGCAATCCATGAACAAACCTCCATATCGTATACGGACAGCATCGATAAAGCAGTCAATACAACAGGCTTACCAAGATACTTTCCGATTAACCCAAATCGATTTCTAATTGTTCGCCGAATCATCCTGTTCATCGGTTTCAAAGTCGATTCCGGCTTGATGAATTTGATATTTCTTCATTTTACGATATAATGTAACCCGGGATATTTCAAGAACCGCCGCAACTTTGCTAATATTACCGTTCAGCAGATCCAGGGCATTCAGGATGGCCTCCCGTTCCAATTTCCAAAGGGGCAAAAGCCCATCCTTTCCCTCCGGGAGAATTTTTTCATTGCTGATTGATGAATCCGTTTTGGCCACATTAAGTATATCAGGAGTAAGAATATTCCCATTGGAATAAAATACGATACGGGTCAATAAATTTTCCAGTTCCCGAACATTACCGGCAATCGCCATTGTTTTTAACTTATCGACGAGTCCCCAACTAATGCCTTTTATTTTTTCGGTTTGGTTCGTCAGTAAATCTCTGAGGATATGCAGACTTAATAAAAGAATATCATTTTGCCGATTGGCCAGGGAAGTTAATTGAAGCGGAATAACATTCATTCGATAATGCAGGTCGGACCGGAACTTTCCTTCTTTAACCAATGCCGGTAAATCCTGGTGGGTCGCCGCCAGCAGCCGAATATCGATCCTTCGCCCCCCAACGCTACCCAGGCGTTCAACGACATGATCCTCGAGAACCCTTAATAATTTGGCCTGGAGCGGCAAGGCCATGTCACCGATTTCATCGAGAAACAGGGTGCCCTTATCGGCCAGCTCGAAT
>JALUTR010000207.1 GCA_027021785.1 Fidelibacterota bacterium
TGTTCCAGTTCAACCGGAGCAAATACACACCCGAGGAATGCCCCTTCCCATTCCATTCATACTCATAATTCCCCGCCGGTTTATCACCCTTCAGCAACACGCCGACCTGTCTGCCGGTAATATCGAATACCGATAGCTGAACAAAGCCGGATTCGGGAACCTCAATCGTAAATTTAGCCGTCAGTTTAAAAGGGTTTGGGTACACGGGCGATAAAGTGTATTCCGTCGATAGATAGCTTGAGTCCTTTGGTTCCTGGAAGGGAGCGTAATTAATGGCCGCCCAGACATCGATAATACCGTAACCGAAGATGTTATCCGGATTGTCGGCCCGGGATGCTGTTTGCATCAATGCTTCACGAACCATCATCGGCGTCCAATCCGGATGAGCGCTGAGAATGACAGCCGCCGAACCACCTACCAGGGGTGTTGCCAACGATGTGCCGCTGGCTCTGGTATAACCTGTCCCATTGGGATTGACACAGGCGGTATTAACCCCACGGGCGCACACCTCCGGTTTGATCCGGTTATCATACGTAGGTCCCCGGGAACTGAAGTTGGCAATATATCCGGCGGATGTCACTGCGCCAACGGAAATCACCGAATCCGCATCCGCCGGCGTAATGATATAGTGCCATGGCCGGTTTCCTTCATTACCGGCGGCGGTGACGCACACCAAGCCCAATCCGACGGCAATATCAACGGCTTTCGTCGTAACGGCCGTGTTGCCATCCAGGTCGGAATATTCATACCAATCCAGATATCCCAGGGAAGTGGAAACCACATCAGCGCCGTTGGCTTCCCCCCACTCCAGGCCGGCGACATAATTATCTTCTTCAACCCGGATTTCCCGGGCGACAATTTCCGTTTTCGCCAGTAAAAAGCGCGCGCCATAAGCCGGACCTATTAATTTACCCGGAGCGTACGCCGCCAGGGTGGATAATACCATGGTGCCATGATTGTGTTGGCCATACAAACTGTCACTGGCTGTCTGGTTGGCGGTAACCGAATCATTATCAATAAAATCCCATTCGCCGATGACTTCCAACGAATCAAAAGCCGGGTGTGCCAGGTTAAAACCGGTGTCCATAACCAAAACAATGACTCCCTGCCCCACGTAACCCGAATCGTGAGCTACCCGGCAATTGATCTGTTCGATCTGCTCCCGCGCCAACCCGTAGTCCAGACTATCGGAAACAACCCGGGAAGTACTTAGGGACACATCAGATGGTTTTTCCCGCTCACGCCGATAGGTGAATACCGGTTGAATATCCCTGACAAACGGCAGGGCCGAAATTGTCTTCAATTGTGTGTCCGTCGCCATCACGGACACGGCATTCAACCATCGGCTCTGTTGCCGAATTTCGGCGCCGCTTTTCCTGATAGCCGCAACGTATTCATCCGCCGGCCATTGATCGAACCAGCTTGCTTCGCCAAGCGATCCCATTTTCATGCGGCGGGAAATTGTATTGGGATGCGGTTGCACACGGCTGTTCCGACCGGCGGCCCCCTTGTCAACAAAATAAACCCATGTTTTATAGCGGCCGTCGGCCTGTTTCCCCGGGGCGAGATTTCCCATCTCAAGAACGAATTCCCCCGAAAGAAATGACAATAAAAAAACGAGTGGCAGTGCTTTTCTTAAAAACATTTAATAACCCATAATCATATCGACCAAGGCTAACAAATCGTTAATATTAACTGTACCGTCCGGGATAATATCGGCCACAATCATCTGATATTCCGACGCTTCGGTAAACTGTAATATGATATCCGCCAATTTCAGAATATCGTAAATATCGAGCACCCCATCGGCTACCAGGTCCCCGTATAAATAATCGGACGTTCCGATGAGGAAACGGACCGTGTCGCTCCGGGGAAAACTTAAGCTATCCTGAATCATGACGGAAAAACCACTTTTGGTCCAGGCCGGAGCAAGAGGCGAGACGGAAAGTGCGACTTCCAGCGTACCGGTTGTCCGACCCGGTAATCCGGGAAGCGTGTCCCGCGCTGTCAACACCCCGATTAGTGTATCCAGCGGTGTGATTGAAACGGACACCGGCCCGTTGGTCGGGCTCAATCCCCGGTTTTGAATAATCAACGTAAACGATACGGTGTCCATCGGCGCCGGGACCCTGGCCGGCAACCGGTAATCGTACAACAGCGGATCACTTCCCGCCACGAAGGAAAAGACCTTGTTCTGATAGTACTGACTCTG
>JALUTR010000208.1 GCA_027021785.1 Fidelibacterota bacterium
GCCGCGTGTTTGCCGACCTGTGGGACATAGACCTGTTTTCGCGGTGCGATAAATGCCGTGATAAACGTGCCCAAAGATTGCGCCGGATGAACCTGTCCCAGGAATTGGCGCCGCCGGTGAATTGTGACTGTGAAAGCAACTCATGATCAGGAGATTTCCGCTGTAACCGGGAAAAGTTCAGGGTCTGTTATTTGCCTGCTTTCCGCTAAATTGGCCCGTTGGTTATCGTCCGGGAAAACGAGTTTAGGAAAGACTCCGATTCCCGGTTTTTATCGAGGATAACGATAATAATTTTGACGGTTATGGCAAAAGGTTGACAATAGTGAGTTTTATAACTAATCTTAAGGAACAGGTGTTCCGAAAATGCGTACCGTAGGTGTGAAGATCAAAACCCTTTTCATAATGGCCTTTATCATGGTCCAAATGATGTACGGTCAATCATTCGGACAAAACAAGATCCAATATCATTCCTTTGACTGGAAATTTATAAAATCGCCTCATTTTGATATTTATTACTATGGCAAAGGACTGCCATTAGCGGAGTTTACAGCCGACATAGGCGAAGATTCCTATGAACAGATTTCCAAGCATTTACGGTGGACGTTAAAGAAGCCGGTTTCAATTATCGTGTATAATTCCCATAATGATTTCCAACAAACCAATGTCACCTGGGAGTATATGGTCGAAGGGATCGGCGGGGTGACGGAGATGTTTAAAAACAGGGTGGTTTTGCCCTTTGAGGGGTCGTATTCCCAATTCCGTCATGTTATTCATCACGAATTGGTCCACGCGATGATTAACGATCTGATATATGGCGGATCGGTTCAGAGCATAATTTCCGGTCGACAACGATTGCGCATACCGCTGTGGGCCAACGAAGGTCTGGCGGAATTTCTCTCAACCAACTGGGATACCAAAGCGGACATGATCATGCGCGATTTGGCTGTTCACGATTATTTACCTCACATTGAAGAATTGAATTATTTTATGGCCTACAAGGGTGGACAATCGGTTTGGCGCTTTATTGCCGAGAAGTATGGCCGGGAAAAAATAGGTGAAATTTTCCAGGATATGAAACGGACTCAAAATGCGCAAAAGGGATTCGAACAGGCTCTGGGCATGGATTTTGACGATCTGACCGACCAGTGGAATAAATACTTGAAAAAAGAATATTGGCCTGATGTGGCGGGTCGGGATGAAATTGAAGATATTGCCAAACGCCTGACGGATCACAAGAAAAAGCGGAATTTTTACAACATCGCCCCGGCGATTTCACCCGACGGCAGCAAAATTGCCATTCTCTCGGATCGGTCCGGTTACGCGGATATTTATTTAATCGACGCCATCAGCGGCGAGGAAATTAAACGCCTGGTGAAAGGAAACCGGTCGATTGATTTTGAGGAATTGAAATGGCTTCAACCGGGAATATCCTGGTCGCCGGACGGGAAACGAATCGTTTTGGCCGCTAAATCGGGGAAGCAGGACGCGCTTTACCTGATCGATGTTGAGAAGAAAAAACGGAAGAAGATGATAACCTTCCGGATGGACGGATTGTTCACCGCCACCTGGAGCCCGGACGGCAAGAAACTGGCCTTTGTCGGTAACGTCGGGAATGCCAGTGATATTTATGTTTACAATCTGGAAACCAAGGAATTGGTAAACCTGACCGATGATGTTTTCTCGGATTCGGAGCCGGTCTGGAATCCGGACGGCACGAAAATCGCCTTTGTTTCCGATCGTGGTGATTTCCTGCAAAATGAATACAATCCCAAGACCGGGGAATATCTCAAGGGAGGAATCCAAAATCACGATTACTCGCAAATGGATATTTACATTGTTGATGTTTCCACCAAAAAGATTACACGGGTTACGGATACCGAGTACAATGAAAATTATCCCGTGTGGACCCATACCCGGAATATGTTGTTGTACACCGCCGATTATAACGGGGTCTGGAATATTCTTTCAACCGAACTTGATTCCGGCAAAACCACCGTACTAACAAATGTTTTAACCGGTATTCAACAATTAAGTTTATCCCGGGATGATCGTTTGTTGGTCTTTGCCGGTTACAGTGATCGCGGTTGGGATATTTACAGTATTACCAACCCGTTGCTGCTGAAACCACAGGAGGTGCAGCCCACCAATTATATTCTTAATCGCGAAAAATACGCCGATGAGTCATTGGCGGACCTGCGGGTCAATAAA
>JALUTR010000209.1 GCA_027021785.1 Fidelibacterota bacterium
AAAACCAGATCGTTATGCACTTATCACCGTATTGGTTATAATAACACAAGATAGAAAGGACCTGCAACATGAAATTGAATTCATTATTCGTTATCTTCGGTTTCGTGACGATTGTGTATTCCCAGGGAAAATCATCTGTTGATACCTTATTGGTTAATCAGGAACAACTGCTGCTTAACCAGAAGCAAATATTGGAAGAAATAAAATATATTGATCCTCTGGAGGGTAAAAAATTCGGAATCGAGCTCAATCCGGTTATGTTACTGTTTTCAACGGCGTTTGGTGATAACACCTTTGTTTTAACCGGTACTTTTTCTCTCTTTTCGGTGAGTCAATCCGCTGAAATCGCCTTCCCGTTTTACTTCGCCAAGGGGAGTTATGAGTTAAACGTAGTACATTTGGACAGTCATTATCGATACTTTTTGGGGAAACACCGAAAAGGATTTTATATCAGCGGCGGCGTACGGTTGACCTCATTGGCAGGTGAGGAAGGCTATACTATTTGGGTCGATTCCTATGACAATGACGAAGAATATAATTACAGTCGTACTTCAAAGGCCGGTATAACGTTCGGGATCGGCTATCGAATTTTCGGAAGAAACGGTTGGTATTGGGGGGTCAGTATTTTTGGCGGCCGATATTTTATCGGGAAGGAAACGGATTATATCGGCGCCGGCATGGCAAACAGCAACGGCATTCTGGACATGGAATTACTGAAAATCGGGAAAACATTTTAACCTGCCGCTTTACGCAATCGGGTGAGTTTTCCGTTATGTGCAAGGAAGGATACAAACAAATGTTTATTTTGAAAAACCGGACAGGGATGAGGATGTGAACAAAAAAAAATAATATGGGACTTTGGAGCGCGATATCCAGCGGTGTAGGTGGCATGGTGGGGGCCGGAATTTTCTCCATCCCGGGCACGGCCTGCCAGATAGCCGCCAACGCGGTGTTCATTTCCTTTATCATAGCCGGATTGGTCGCTCTTTTCAGCACCTATTCCTATGCCAAACCGGGATCCAAATTCCTTTCGACCGGCGGGCCGGTGGAGTACTTGGTTCGGTGTTTCGGCGACTAGACAATAAGCGGCGGATTTAATATATTGCTTTAGATTGGTTATATTTTCGTCCTGGCGCTGTACGCCAAGGCTTTTGCCACATTATTCTCAACAGCCTCCGCCATAAACACGCCTATTTACGGTGGAGTCAATGTAAGTTATATGATTGCCAGGGATGGTGAACCACCCCTGATTATTGACAGAAAGGTTTTGAATCGCGGCCACGAGGGTTTATTTATCAGGGCCGGGTTGGTTATTATCCCAAATAATGCAACAGGAACAACGAATTAAACGAAACTATCGAAATAATAAGGATTTAAATCAATATCCCGAGTAAGAAAATTTTCGTTCAATGATTCGTCCCAACTCTTAATATTTTTTCGTTTAATTCCCCGATTTATCGTGGTTGTTAATGCATAATTTGGGTTAAAGCAAATTCAACTGTTCATTACGGCTGTGATGCTTATACGTAACAATATGAATCACTCCTGATTTATCTTCGACAACGATCGTCGAACCGGCTATTTCGCAAATAATATTCCGGGCTTCTTTTCGCGATTCAAATTCAATAACAAAGATTGCCTGGTACCGGTTTATCCCCTGCCCAATCAAACGCGATCCCTTCAGCGCTTTCAGTTTTCGTATAATAACGGGGTCGTCGGACTGGACACGATAAACATGTTCCCCTTTTACTTCCTGCCAAAGATAGGTATTGTATTCAACAGCCACGACTTTCGAAAAGATTTTATCAAACCGGGGGGATGAAATTCCACCTATTCGGGCCACGGATCAAGATATTCTTCTTTACCATCAAATCTTCTCACATCTATCCAAGATAAATGTTTAAAGAATTATTTTGACGGCATATAATCGGCGGATCAATGTTAACGTCCCCTCCTCAAGTGAGGAGGGGACCACAGGGGTGGTATGAAAAATTTGAATACATCCTTAAATCATGGTGTTGTTCAAAGAAATAAAATCGTGAACTTGTCTCCGCACGTTTGAACCGTGAAACATCCTGTCGCCGGCAGACCAAGATAAAAACAAATCCGAAGAATCCTCAGGAATAATCCTACTCTCAGGAGCAAAGTGAATCCGCCGGGTGGTCTGAGGGATCAT
>JALUTR010000210.1 GCA_027021785.1 Fidelibacterota bacterium
GGCTGTATTGGCGACCATCGGAGTAAAGGAGATCATTGCCCGCTTCGCAAACTATCTTTCCGGTAAAATCGCTTCCGACACGTTAAAAGCGGATGCCTGGCATCACCGTTCCGACGCCATATCTTCATTCCTGGTGGTGATTGCCATGGTAGCCGGAAAGGCGGGGTATTACGCCGTGGACGGATATGCCGGTCTGGGAGTGGCGTTGTTTATCATCTGGACCGGGATTGAAATTGCCAGGAATGCAATCGATGACCTGTTGGGAAAGCCGCCCACCGACGAAGAAATAGAAGAAATCAGGAAAACGGCCCAGGCGGTGGAGGGAGTCTTAGGGGTGCATGACATTGCCGTGCATAGTTATGGCAACGACAAGTTTGCCAGTGTCCATATTGAAATTAACATCAGCGAATCCCCCGGTCGGGCGCACGATATTGCCGAAAACGTTGAAGATGCGCTGAGAAAAAACCTGGACATTGCCCCCACGGTTCATATCGACCCGGTGGATCCTTCCCATCCGGTTGTGCAGGAAGTTCATACGTACCTGGAAAATTATTGGGCCGGGGATAAGCGGATTAAGGGATTTCACGATGTCCGTGTGGTGGATACCGAGGAACATCAGGTCATCCTGTTGGGGGTTAATCTGCAGCGGGACCTGTCACGAAAAAGTGTTCGGCATTGTTGTGATGAAATCGAGGCCTCGCTCAAGGAAGAGTTCAAGGAGTTTGATATTATCATCAAAGTGTCCGGGTTGCATTTGTATTAGCGGAAACAGGCGGACTTTCAGGATTCGTGTTTAAAGGATGAGTGGGATTAAATGGAAAAATTAACGCGCTTTCGTTCGGAGTTTCCCCATACGGAAACGGGGACACTGTATCTTGATCACGCGGCGGTATCGCCGATGTGTGTTCGTGTCCGGCGGAAAGTGGAAACATACCTTCGCCAGGCCGGCGGGGAAAAGATAAATAATTTTAAGGAGACATTGGAGCTATCAGCGCGTATCCGTGGTGATTTCGCACGTCTGATCCAGGCGCCGGCCGATCGAATCGCGGTAGTGAAAAATACGACCGATGGAATGATTCTGTTAGCCCGGGGATTGCGCTGGTCGCCCGGCGACCGGATCGTGTTGCACCGGATGGAATTCCCTTCCAACGTGTATCCCTGGTACGATTTACGACCTTTCGGGGTGGAGGTGGATTTCCTGGACGCGCCCCACAGAAGGGTGACACCGGCCGACCTGGAAGCTAAGTTGCGGCCCGGAACGCGACTGGTGGCGGTTAGCTGGGTGCAATATCTCGATGGCTATCGCAACGATTTAAAATCGTTAGCGGAATGGTGTCATGAGCGTGGGATTCTCCTGGCGGTGGATGCCATGCAGGGCCTGGGCGCGCTGGAAATGAAGGTGGAGGAAACGGGGATCGATTTTCTCGCCGCCGGGACGGCCAAGTGGATGCTGGGCCCCCAGGGTGTCGGGTTCGTTTACCTGACGGAAGCGTTGCAGCAACGGCTCCATCCACCCCATTTGGGTTGGCACAGCCGGCAGGATTTCTTCGCTTTTCACGATTATGCTCAGCCCCTAAAACCCGGCGCCGACCGGTTCGAGTTCGCAACGCCGTTCAGTCTGGGAATATGGGCCGTATCCGGGGCGTTGGAGGTGTTGTTGGAGGCCGGACAACCGGAGATCGAACAAAGGGTACTGGCGTTGACCGATCGTTTACACGATGGATTACGGCAGAACGGTTTCAACATTATTTCCGATCGTAGTGAGGGTGTGAAATCCGGTATTCTAACGTTTACTCACCCGGAACAGGAACGGAATAACCGCATTTTTAAAGAATTGACCGCAGCCGGCGTGTTCATTTCGATGCGGAATAATTTCCTGCGTGTTTCCCCTCACTTTTATAACACCGAGGAGGAGATGGATCGGTTTATCGACAAAGTATCGCGGTTGATGTGATGTGACCGGCGGCCGTTCATTTAACCGTTTCATCATTATCCAAAAAAAGAACCGGGTCGTATTGACAGTATTTCTCCGGTCATTGCCGGATTCCTGACCGGCTGTACCCGAATCGGGTACAATGCGCAATTTCTCTTTTCCTTGTTTCCGTTATTTAAAAATCCTTATGGCTACTCGTTTTTTTCTCGGTTTTTGGTTTCCCGATAT
>JALUTR010000211.1 GCA_027021785.1 Fidelibacterota bacterium
TGTGGTTTCTTTCCCTTCCTCGTATCCGGCTTGAAATGCCTCCTCCTTTGCTTCCTGCAAGGCTGATTCCAGAACCCGGATGCGTTCTTTCAGCATTTCAATATTCTTCCCGTCCATATCCGTTGTTATTACAGGATCCGTGGCACCGTTCATAATTTCTTCATTGACGTGAACTCCGGATCCATATTCTTTCACGGAATTGTGAAAACCAATGATACGATTCTTTAAACGAAGTGTATACATTATTCAATTATTTCCTCTTCTTCACCCCGTCCTAAAACAATTTCTCCCGATTCTTCCAATTGATGTACAACATCCAGAATCTGTTTTTGCGCCGCTTCCACATCCCTGACCCGCACCGGCCCCAAATATTGCAGTTCATCCTGCAACATTTCGGAGGCCCGCTCGGACATATTTTTAAATATCTTCTGTTTCAATTCATCGCTGGTAGCCTTTAAGGCATACGCCAATGTTTTCGAATCGACTTCTTTCACAATTCTTTGTATCGCATTGTCCGTTAGACCAACAATATCTTCAAAGAGGAACATCAAGCTGGTGATTTCTTCCGCCAGGTCTGCATTCAGATTTCTGAGATGACTTAATATATTCTTTTCAGCGGCACGGCTTGCCGAATTTAAAATTTGCGCTACGGTTTCGGCGCCTCCCGTATTACTTAAATCGCCACCGAACACAACTCCGATTTGTTCCCGTAAAACGGTTTCAATATCATCAATTAATTCCGGGGATGTCTTTTCCATTGTCGCCAATCGATAGGCTATTTCCGTCTGACTCTCTTCCGGTAGTTCGGATAAAATGGTGGCCGCCTGGCCCGGTTTCAAATTCGCCAGAATCAAGGCGGCTGTTTGCGGGTGTTCATTCTGCAAAAAATTGAGCAACTGTTTATCATCCACAGTCTGTAACAAATAAAATGCGCTTACTTCGGTGGCTGCTTCCGCATGCTTTAATATTTCCTCGGCTTTTTTATGACCGTAAGCGCTTTCCAATACCCGTCGCGCGTAGTCCAGGCCTCCCTGGACGATATATTCATTTGCCTGCATAAGCTGATAGAATTCTTCGATCACATTTCCCAAAGTCCCGGCCGGCACATCACGTAATTTTGCAATTTCGATTGCAATTTTCTCCGTCTCCTTATCATTCATATTTTTCATAACCTGGGCGGCATTTTGCACACCCATGGCGATTAATATCAGGGCCGCTTTCTGGATCGGTTTCAACGGCCGGGCAGCTTGTTTCGACATCGTTTATCCACTCTCCGTATTCGTTATCCACGATCTGATAAGTTTGGCTGCATTATCGGGACTTTCCTTGCTGTACTTCACAACTTCCCGGGTCATCTTGTCTTTTGCTTTCAATTTTGCTCGGGCTTCCGGGCTGAGTTTCCGGATATAAATATCTTCGGAAATATCCTCTTCTTCCTCCTCGACCTCCGGAAGTGACGGTTTACCCCCCTGAGATGGTATACTGCGGGCATTGCCGGCAGTAATCTGCAAAATCGGCTCGGAAGATTTCAAAAGCGTTCTTACAAGGAAAAAGGCCACCAACACTCCAATTACAATTAACCCTTTATCAAGAATTCCAGCCCATAAGGCCCGTTTCTCCGCCTCTATAAAATACTCCTGTTCTGATTCGAGTGTCGAATCATCAAATTTAACATTCTGTACTTCCACCATATCCCCACGGTCTTCATTGTATCCAACAGCACTCTTCACCAGGGCGGTTATTTGATTAAGCTCTTTATTACTACGCGGTATGTAATTCTTTACTTCATTTCCCTCCTCATCCCTGGTCGTCTCATAGGTTCCGTCAACCAATACAGCCACGGAAAGCCGGTTGATCGTTCCCGTATTGCTGACATAATGCTCTACTGTTTTATTTAATTCATAATTGGTGATAACATTTTCTTTCGAATAGCCCTCGTCAATATTACTGGTGGAATCTTTACTTTTGGACGTTTCGGTATGACGCTCTTCACTGATTACGACCACATTTTCCGGATCATAAGATTCCATCGTTCGTTCGATTTTTTGGAAATCCAGATCCACAGACACTTCCACAACAGCGTTTTGATAACCAACAACTCCCTCCACCAGATCGGTTACTTTTCTTCGCAGCTTATTTTCAACCGAGTGTCTTAAATCCCATCGGTTTCCAACCGAACCTAAAGCGCTGTCCTCGCTTCGACGTTTCGAGAGCAGGTTTCCCTTGGAATCAACCACAACCACTCCTTCCGGCTCAATTCCATCGGCGCTGTTTGAAACAATAGCAACAATTCCTCTCACCTGTTCGCCGCTCAAATACGCATTGGGCTGTAAATACAAAACCACGGAAGCGGACCCTTTCTTCCGTTCCTCAAATAATTTCCCATCCGGCAACACCAGATGGACACGACTGTTTTTTACCCCGGGAAACCGGTTGATGGTTTTTGTTAATTCCCCCTCCAATGCGCGACGCATATTCAATTGCTGCATGAAAGATGTCATGCCAATCTTCGAATTATCAAAAATTTCATATCCCGCAACCGGGCTTCCCACATATCCGGATTCGGCAAATTTCAGCCTTAACTCGACAACATTTGTCCCGGGGACAAGAATCGTACGACCATTATTTTCAACCCGATACTTGATCTTCATTCCCTGCAGGTCAGTTACGATTTTATTGGCCGTGCTAGGATCCAAATCAGAATACAACACCCTGAATTCAGGCCGGTTTGCCCACAATACCAAGGCTACAATAGCAGAAATCATACTTATCATAACGATCGTAATGACCACCCTTTGGCCAAGCGAATAACGCCTTAATATCAGTCCTAATTGTTCAAAGAAAGTATTCATTGTTATCTTCAGCCTTCACACTATACTTGCATTCGTTGAATTTCCCGGTAGGATTCCAATAGTTTGTTCCTGATTTCAAGCATCAATTGAAAGCTTAATCGCCCTTCCTGCATCGTGGCCATAGCCTCCGCAAGATTTTCAGATTTTCCTTCAATAAATTCGGTGACTTTACTGCCTGCCTCTTTTTGATTGTTGTTAACCGCCGTTAGAAAATCCTTGATTGTATCCGCAAAGTTGACGGATTCATTTTCCGCCGATTCTTTAACATTATCAGAAGACTGCTTTCGATCGACGATTGCAGCCTGTGTTGTTTGCAACAGTTCTTGTATACCAGCCATCTCTCCTATCCTTTCACATCTAATAATTGCCCTTTATGGATTTGAGCAATACGGGCATTGCCGTAAAATTGCATTTCTTCGGGCTGATTACTGCCGAAAAGCATGTGCAAAGTCGCTTGTTCATCCGTTGTTAATATCACCTTGGTTGCTTCCGGCCGCTCTATACCGGGTACCTCAATTTTTTCATTGAAATTATTCTCAACTACTCCGGGGGTAGGTCCGTTTTTTAAAGCGCCCTGTTCCTGTGAATCAACCTGTTTATATAATTGCTCAACGGCATAATTATCGCTTGTCGGTGGAATAATTTTCATCGTTGGATATTTTAGATCTCCATGGCTTTTTTAGCCATCTGCTTGGAAGCGTTCAGCACACTGATATTTGCTTCGTATGAGCGACTGGCGGCAATCATTTCAACCATTTCTTCCACGGTATTAACGTTAGGCATCCTGACATATCCCTTTTCATCGGCGCGCGGATGACCCGGATTGTAAATCAACTTTTCCCCTTTAACTTCCACCACCTTGAAGGCGGTAGAATAATCCGGCTTCGCGGTGGCAACCCCGGTTGAACCGGTTTCGGAACCAAGATGACCGGTACGTGAACTCCGGAGCTTCAGTGACATCTGGTCTCCAAATCGATACCCGGATTTCCCGCTTCGATTTGTATCCACCACTGTCTTACGGTGGTAAACATTACCTTTTTCATCGGGGAGTTTCTCGGCATTGGCAATATTTTCGGCAATTACTTCCATACGTTTCATTTGCGTGGAAAGTCCGGTTAATGTTGTCTTAAACGTTGAAAAAATTCCTCCGACTTTCATCTTATTTATCCCCTATCGATTCCTGCCCGTGATACTTACACTCAAACCATTGTAATAACGATTTAATATCCTGGTGACGAATTCATACCGGATCTGATTCTCGGCCAGTTCCGTCATTTCTCTCGTCAGGTCAACCTTTTTTTCCTTACTATTATTCAGCTTGCCATCGGTGCTTTCACTAAAATGTGATGAACGAATGTGTTTATCCTTTGTCACTTTTATTTTTGACTGATCGACGGCGGAACGCAATGTTGCGGAAAAATCGGTATTAACGCGTGTATAATTAGGATTATTGGCCTGGGCTACATTTTGGGAAATCGCCCGGTGTTGCCGTTCATACACGGAAATAGCTTTTTTTAACAACTGTGCCCGTTTGGTATTGAACAACTTGATATCCATTTTACTATCTTTATATTCAATTGTTATGCCACCAGGCTTTGGTCGCTGATTCCGGGGCCGCGTCAGGCGAATATATATACCATTTATGACATTTATTAATAATAATTTAGCATGTATTCACAAAAAATTTATCCTTACCATAAAGGGAGGGTTTCAATCCGGGGCCTTCCCAAAAACCGGGAAAAATTTTCCAATTTTTTGGTGAATTTGTCCATGCTCCGATAATTTGGTTTTACAGTCTGATGATTTCGTAAAAAGTCTCATATTGTCATTGTCAGCCCGCAATGGCTGGAACTTATATTATTGTCATTAACAAGGTAAATGATATTGTCAAAGTTTTGTTGTACCAAATAATGCAATAGGAACAACGAATGAAACGGAACTATCGAAATAATAAGGATTTAAATCAATATCCCGAGTAAGAAAATTTTCGTTCAATGATTTGTCTTAACTCTTAATATTTTTTCGTTTAATTCCCCGATTTAATTCATAATCTGGGTTGAATCAACCAGCATTCAGGCTGGGAGAATAACACCGATGATAAATTAATCGGCAAGAAAGATACAAGCAACGGGCGGAATCCAACCGGATTCCTTTGCCTTCGGTGGGAGTGTCTGCGGTTGGATTGATTATACCGGGATAAAGATAAATTACATCACAATTTCGGGTGGTCTTGCGTCAGCGGATTAAGCTATTTCCATTGGGAGATCGCCTTCCTGCGCATATTGATGAAGTTTGTTTCGTAGAGTTCTTACACTTATCCCCAATATATTCGCCGCCTGAGTACGGTTATTCTGCGTCTTTTTTAAGGTATGATAAATCAATCTCTTTTCCATTTCGGCGATGGACAAGACATCGATTCCGGGACCGTTATGATCCTGCCTGATGTAGTCGGTTTCCAGTGAAATATGTCCAAGGGTCAGAACCTTCTCGTCCCCGGAATAAAGGATTCCACGTTCAATTAAGTTCTCCAGTTGTCGAACGTTTCCCGGCCAATTATAGCGAATCAGTTCGTCCAGGGTTTCCTTATTCACTTCTTTTTTGTCGTATCCATATTTCATTTGGAATTTTTTGATGAAATGATCCACCAATAAGGGAATATCCTCCGGACGTGTACGCAACGGTGGTACGATTATGGGAAACACATTTAACCGATAAAAAAGATCGGAACGAAACTTTCCTTCCTCCACCATCTCATTCACTACCCGGTTTGTTGTAGCCAGGACCCGCACATCCCCGGATATTTCTTTCGTACTACCGATCCGCGTGAATTTCCCTTCCTGCAGAACGCGTAATAACTTGGCCTGCATGGCAATCGGTATTTCACTGATTTCATCGAGCAGCAGGGTTCCGCCATTAGCCTCCTCAAACAGGCCTTTATGCATTTTGATGGCATTCGTAAAGGCACCTTTTTCGTGACCGAAAAGGGTGCTTTCAAACAATGATTCCGGAATTGCGGAACAATTTATTTTTAAAAACGGCTGGTTAACCCGTTCGCTGTTTTCATGGATCGCAAGAGCGATTAATTCCTTTCCGGTTCCACTCTCGCCCTGAATAAACACGGGCGCGTCACTTTTGGCCACGATGTTGATTTGATGATGGATCCGTTCCATGGCCTTACTTTTTCCAACAAGCTTATTAAACTTCTCATTGTACGAAAGCTTGGACTTAAGTTGTTTATTTTCCTCTTTCAAGTGTTCATATTCAAAGAATCGTTCGACACGGGATTCGATCTGTGAAATGGAAAAAGGTTTGGTAATAAAATCGAAAGCTCCATTATGAAGGGCTTGTACCGCGGTTTCGACGGTACCATAAGCGGTGATTATCAGAAATCCAATATTAGGATACTTTTTTCTGACTTTCTCCATCAATTCGGTACCGTTCATTTCGGGCATAACCAAATCGGTAATAACAAGATCGCATCCTTCGGTATTAATAATTTCCAGGGCTGTTTTCCCATCCTTGGCGTTTTGTACGCTGTAACCACTGTTTGTAAGCGCCTCCTGAAGTATGGCACGCATGCTATGATCGTCATCGACAACCAATAACCGTCTCATAAATACCTCTTAATTTTGGGCTCAACTTTATGGTATGCATTTCAAAATTTCAAATAAATAAATAATTATTATATGGCAAGGTTTTATGAAAAACCGCTTAACCATCACTACGGGTAACCAATCGAAAAACCGTTATTCCAATTTTCGTTTGTTATCCTGTTCAATCCGCTTATTTTTTTGATGACGCGAATAGGAATAGACTGCGATATCCTGATCCGATAATAATTTCCGGTATTTATCCATTGTTTTCCTTTGTAATCTTGTTTTATCAGGCATTAGTTCGCTCAATTTAGCTTTTAATTCTTCATTTTCCCTTTTAAGATTCCGAATCAATTCCACATTATAATAATTCTCCGCCATTATTTTGTATCGTTCCATCGATCTTTCAATTGAAGAAACGACCTGATCTATTCTGAAAGGTTTTATCAGGTAATCGTAAATATTATGCCGCAAAGCTTCAATTGTACTCTTAATGCCCGGGAAACCGGTCATCAGGATATTGATCGCCCTTGGATTATAATTAATTATTCTTTCGCTCAATTCAATTCCGTCCATATCCGGTAGTCTGATATCCAGGAGAGCGACTTGTATCTTTTGCATACCGATGATCTCAAGCGCCGATTTCGCATTTTGGGCGGTGAAAACAACGTATCCCTTTCCTTTCAGACCGATCTCCAGGATGTTCAGGATCGAATCCTCGTCGTCAACCACCAGTATGGTTGTCTCCCGTAATTTGAATTGTTCATTCGACATATTTATTGATTTCGATTTCTATACCTGATTTAACGGCTCCCATATTTCCTGAAATAGTTTTGTTCCCAATCCGTTAATAATGGTATCAGCGGATTTACCGTCCGTCGGGCAAGTAACGATTGCATATTTAATTGATAGTAAAGGGATATTGCTTTTCTCCGAATAATATTCCTCGACCTTTCTGCGGATGTTGGCACACGCAAGTTCGGTGGAAACCGTATCCCATCCGGGCAAGACAATCAACATTGAATCCAGGTCGTGCCAGATAATCTCACCGTTTGT
This sequence comes from Fidelibacterota bacterium, assembly GCA_027021785.1. GTDB lineage: Bacteria > Fidelibacterota > Marinisomatia > Marinisomatales > JAADGP01 > JAADGP01. Next base: position 7,502 of record JALUTR010000211.1, read on the forward strand.
TTCGAATTCATCCCGAATTATCGCGCCTACGGCGGATTCCAGATCGCTAAGCGGCGGCAGATCGGTTGATTCCGGGTTTTTTATTAATCTGAGCAGCGCAAAAGACACTGACCGATTCGCCCTGATCGAAGAAATAATCTTATCTTTAATAACAGTATACAAAATTTTATCATAGGTTACGTTTTGGGGTCTCATTAACGATTCCATTGCTCCCACGGACTGGAAGATCGGAGCTATCTGAGTCGCCAATATTTCCAATAACTTAACTTCATCTTCAAGGGAATATATTTGTTCATTAATCTGAAAAATACCTATAAAACCATACAGTTTCTCCTGATAATGTATAGGAACCATAATACAATGATTCTGATTATCACCGATTGCGATTTCTCTGCCGTTAATCGTCAACTCCGGGAAACCCTTGGATAAGACTATTGATTGGTCATCCCGAACCTGTGAATGATTAATCGTGTCGCCGATTTTGAACCTGAACTGATCAATAAATTCATCCGTTAAGCCCCGCGCGCTTTTTATCACAAAATCGCCGGAAAGCTCATCGAATAAAAATATCCCGACTTTTTCTATTTTCATTCCTTCAGTCAGGGTATCCAGGATCATATCGACGGCAATATCAAATTCAAATACCTGGTAGAGGATTGAACTGATATCATACAACATTGTAATATCGGAAAACATCTTTTCAATCTTTTTGTTTAAAGCCACATTTTCCCTCCTTAGGAACAATTTCTCCGCCGCACGATCGATTACAGCTTTTATTTCCTTTAATTCAATGGGTTTGCGAATATAATCATACACACCGTATTGAATCGCTTCAATGGCCGAATCAATCGATGCGAATCCCGTGAAAATGATTACTTCCGTGTCACGCCCGGTTTGTTTTACCGTTTTCATTACATCCATCCCGGACACTTTCGGCATCATTAAATCCGTAAGAACTATATCATAGGCTTCTTTTTCAATGTATTTCAAAGCCTCCTGCGGGTCAGTTAAACCCGTAACGTTAAATCCGTTATTTTCCAGGTAGGTTGTGAGGATATCCACAATGATGTGTTCATCATCAATAACCAATACCGATATGTTTTCTAATTGCATCAGACAATTCCTTACATTTCGGATAATCCCTCAATCACAATTTCATCACCCGTTCGATAAATTGTCACGTTTTGATATAACTTATCCGTATAATATTGTTGATCACCAATAGTAACCGTAACCCCTTTATGTAATTTGTCCCTTATGATGATCGAATTCGAAGGGGAGGAATTATTCTGTTTTTCGATGACAATCTGTCGTTTCTCTTCAATCGCTTCAATGTCTTTCGCAAGTCCTTTTGCCTCCAGGACAATCCTGTCCAACTCCTCCTGTTTTTCGGCCGATAATGTTTTTAACCGGGCTTTTAACAGTCTGAAAAAAGATATTCGTTTATTTAATGACGACAATTTTCTTTTAAGGTTCTCAACCGTGTCTATGATTTCCAATTGTTCCGAATCATCATTATTCAGATCATCATTATTTACACCTATCTCAGTTGAAATATTTCTTGTGGATCCCACTTCAATCGCCTCCAAACCTTTGCCTGCCAATATTTTCCCCCCCCGAATTAAGCCCTCATTTTGTTCCAGGATAACCTTCCCTCCCGAGGAAACCTCACTGTTAATCACATAACGATCAATCAGAATATCTCGTTTTACGCCAACTGTTGCATCCTGGATAAATCTGCAAAGCAAATTCCCTCCGGCAAAAACTTTAGCCCTTTTTTTACCCAGGATACCCAGTTGAACCACAACATCCCCTTTTTGTGAATAAACATTTGCCGCCTCAACATTTCCCTCAATATAAATCGAATCGGTGGCATCCACCCGGAAACCGGACCTGACGTCACCACTTATAAGGAGTTTCCCGTCGAATTTCACATTGCCGGTTTTAAAGTCGACATCCCCCTTAATGTGGTAAACATTGTCAATATCAACTTTCCCTTCATTACCAAAGACACAACCGGAAACAGCGGCCAGAAGCGTTAACCCATCCTGGGAAATCCTGGTGTTTTTCCCCACCGGCAAAGGAATATCTTTCCCCGGCATTTCCAATAATTCACCGGTTACGGACTTGCCTGATATACCGGTGGTCGCCGGCAACTTCGATACCAACTCATGGTCTTTCGTTACATACTCAAATTCTTTCAGACACTTAAAATCCGCTTTCCCATCCTTGGTAATCGTCGGCTTTACCGCCTTGCCCGTATTGACATACCATATCAGTTTGGCATCCTGTCCCTTTACCGGTGGTTTCCCGCGGGCGATAATAACATTGGTAACGGGAACTTTCTCAGTCGCTATCCTGTCTATTAACGCCTCGTCAATGCCATAGGAGACCCCCGCCTTTGCGATTGCTTCGGCGATTTCAAGTCGTGACGGAAAACGATTTCCACCATTATTAATCGTTATTCTCGCTTCCAGTTTGTCTTCGGAAACCGTGACTTCAATTACATTCATCGGGCAAACGGAAATGTGGTTAAGTTATTAAACATCCAACCAAAAGAAATGAATTCCGTATTTCCTTTTCTTTTGTTATCAACTTTCATATTCAAACTGTATTTCCACTTCTTTTCCACATGAACATTTGAGGATAACGCCGACAATATTTTTATTTTCCCAAATCGGTTCAATTAATGTGCGGTCTATGTCTTCGAAATCCGATTCATCCACCTCAATCTTCAACGGGTTTTTTATTTCAACCGAATCTCCCTTTATCACCGATTTTCGGTTTACCATATTTTCATTCATGTATAAATCCGGGTTATCTTCCAGATCTTCAAATTTCTCTTCAAATTCCATTTCACCGACACCCTTTTTTCAGGTAATATGAATCCCATAACAATTATTTATCCACGGATGATTAATCACACTCCCAAAATTGCAGGGATAGTTCAGGAAATCCATCGTCTATACAGTTATTCCGAATGTTATATTCCTCTTTGACACGGTTAATTCACTTAAAACGGAAGATCCCACATAATGCGGCCTTTTCGACGAACCGACGATTATAATTCGTCAAAGTCAGAGGTAATCCCGATGCTATCAGTCTCGAATGAAAGTGATCCTTAAGAGATGACATAGCTATTAATTGTGTCAGGAGAAGAGGGAATCAATATCATCCTGTGAAATGCCCTCCGCCCGAATGATATCGGCCGTTTTCTCCTCGAATTCCTGTTTATCTTTTTCGCGTTTATCCTTATCAAACCCAACCTCGACTATTTCCAGGACCTTCTTTCCCACTTTCGTATCCGATTTAACATCATTCAAAGAAGCAAACAGATTCATAAACTTTTCATAAATGGCGGCTAATATCCGGTTGGCGTGTTCCAATTGTTGGGCGGTAATATCCTGGAATTGAAGCGCAAAAGTGATATCCGTAACCTCATTCTGGATTTCTTCAATTGACTGTTTGGAATCGTGTTTGTTTTTCCCCTCTTCCAAACTATCTGATAGAATTCCCAATTTACTCGAGATGCTGTCTAATTTATCCAGAATCTCCTGGGTCGCCGATTCGGTCGCCTTTGTCACCGTGGATATTTTATCGGAAGCTGTTGGAATTTTTCCCGCGCTGTCTTTAAGAGAGATATTCATCTCGGACATTAAGGGCATAATATCCCTTAGAAACACAAAAAGATCACTTAAAAATGGTATAACTTCATCACCGATTTTGAAGAACCCTCGCATATCCTCTATTTTTTTTAATACTTCGCTGATATCCTTAACTTTTTCCATTTCCCATCTCCTAATTATCAAACGGCAGTTAACCCACGAGTTCAACGATTTTCTTCTGCAGCATATCGGGAGTGAACGGTTTTACGATATAACCGTTCACTCCCGCTTTAATTGCCGTAATTACGTCTTCCTTCATTCCGCGTGTTGTAATCATCAGAATTGGGGTATCCTCATATTTTTGATCACTACGCAGTTTCTTTACCAGTTCCTCACCATTCATTTCCGGCATATTCCAATCCGTCATGACCAAATCGACGGTCTGCCCGTTCAATTTCTCCAACGCATCGGCCCCGTTTTCAGCCTCAAGAACATCCTTTAACCCAATACGCTGAAGCGAATTCATGATAATTCTTCTCATGGTAGGTGAATCTTCAGCAAACAGTATTTTCAGGTCTTTCATTTCATCTATCCTCACTTGTTTAGCTTATGCCTATGACATTGATAAAGATCGAAGCGATTCCATAATCCCATTCACCGACAACACCGAGTCGACAATACCGGCATCCACAGCCGCTTTCGGCATCCCATAAACAACACATGAAGCTTCATCCTGTGCCAATATTTTCCCACCGATCTTCTTCAATTTTTTTAACCCCTCAACACCATCGCAACCCATCCCCGTTAATATTACTCCCAGAACCGATGCTCCGTACGCGTCGATGGCTGAAGAAAAAAGTACGTCCGCGGAGGGATGATATAAACTATCAGCCGGGTGAATGGTTAAATCCCCAATTACATTCACACCATTTCTTCTGACAACCAGGTGTTTCCCGCCCTGAGCTATATAGGCGGTTCCTTTCGTGATTATATCACCCGAACTCGCTTCCTTTACACGTATGGCAGACAGTTTATTTAATCGTTCCGCGAAGCTGTTTGTAAATTCTTTCGGCATGTGTTGAGCGATAAGGATCGGGGCAGGGTAATTTTCAGGTAAAGCGCTTAAAATCGATTGCACTACCGGCGGCCCACCAGTGGAAACGCCGATAACTATGCAACGAATCTCATTGCTTTTTAACCGGTAAGTTTTTTCTTCCGCGCTTTTATGAGAAACAGCCTTGGGAACAGAATCCTTTTTTTTCCATCTTGCCCTCAACCGACTTAGATTCGAGTGTTTGGCAATGGTTTTAATCTTACTGATCAGGCTGTCCTTTATCTGAGTAATGTCGATGGCAACAAAGGATTGTGTTTTTTGGATATAATCCACAGCACCACGGTCCAGGGCATCTAATGTTACCTTGGCGCCCGCGGCCGATATGGAACTGACCACCAGCACCGGTGTCGGCACTTCTTTCATTATCATATCCAAACAGGTCAAACCATTGGTCCTCGGCATTTCTATATCCAGCGTAACAATATCGGGACGATACTGCTTGACTTTCTCAAACCCTTCCTCTCCATCCCGGGCGGTGGCGACAACCTTTATCTCCGGATCCGATTCGACCATGATCTGGATCGCTTTGCGCATGAAAGCCGAATCATCAATAACAACTACATTAATCATAACTTCTCTATTGTTTAACCGTAAATTCTTTAATCAATTCCGGGATGTCCAGTATCAGCGATACACGCCCATCGCCTCTGATCGTTGCTCCACCGACATGGGGAACCTTACCCAGGGTCTGCCCTAAAGATTTGACTACCGTCTCTTCCTGTCCCAACAATTCCGATACAACGAGACCCAACAATTTCTCAGCCAGGGAGACAACCACAACATAAGTATCGTCGGTTGATCCGTCGTGCGGCTTCGGAACCCCCAATACTTCATCCAATCGGACCAACGGCAAAACGGATTCACGTAACTTAATCACCTCTTGCCCGTTGATTGATAAAACCATATCCTTTTCCAGTTTGATCGTTTCGATAATCGAAATCAAAGGGATTATGTATAGTTCTTCCCACACGCGGACAACCATACCGGTTAGTATTGTCAAAGTAAGGGGGAGTTTGATGATAAAGGTGCTACCTTTGCCAATTTCGGTTTTGATATCAACCGTTCCGTTTAGTTTGGAAATGTTGGAATGAACGACGTCCATACCAACACCTCGTCCCGATACATCGGTAATTTTTTTAGCGGTGCTGAAACCGGGTTTGAAAATAAGATTGATAATGTCCCGTTGGGGAAGTTTCTCCGCTTCGGCTTCGGTAAGAATATTTTTTTCAACCGCCTTTTTAACAATCTTTTCCGTGTCGATCCCCGCGCCATCATCCCCTATTTCGATGACAATATGATTCCCTTCCTGGAAGGCCGACAAGGAGATTGTTCCCTTGGCTGGTTTTCCCTGTTTCTCCCTGGTCTTCGGGTCTTCAATACCATGATCAACAGCATTCCGAAGCAGGTGAACCAGCGGGTCTCCGATTGATTCAATTACCGAACGATCCAATTCGGTATCTTCGCCTGATATTAAAAGTTCTATTTCCTTTTTCTTCTCCCGCGACAGGTCCCTTACAAGTCGTGGAAATTTCCGGAATACGTAGGAGATCGGAAGCATTCTCATCTGCATGATGCTTTCCTGAATTTCGGTCGTGACGAATCCAAGTGCATTGTTGACACCGTTCAGGTCTTCAATCTCTTTTGTCCCCCCAAAGGTCTGGCTAAGTTCGTTACTTACCTGAAGCAGCCTGTTTTTCCCCAATACCAGTTCTCCGGCCAGATTCATCAAAGTATCCAACCGCTCGACATCCACACGAATGGTTTGTTCCACTTTCCGACGCGGCTTCCTGGAAACCGTTTCGTTCTTCTTTGTTACCTTGACGGGGGACTTCTCCTCTTTTGCCGGAGTCGCCATGGGTTCCCCGGTTATACCCGATAACCGCGCCAATATTTCCTTCGTATCACGGGTAGCCGCACCACCGGTGCGAACTTCTTCCATAAACCCCTTTATCCAGTCCACTGAGGAAAGCAATACGTCAATGATACCGGAAGAGGGCGTTATCTTCTTATCACGAATCAGATTCAATATATCTTCGGATTTATGAGCAACACTCGACATTTTTTCCAGGCCCAATATTCCACTGTTCCCCTTCAGTGTATGGAAGGCTCTGAAAATATCGTTTATCAGGTCCTCATCCACCGATTCGGTGGAATTCTCAAGTTTTAACAAATCATTATTCAGAGAATCCAGCAATTCGGAAGATTCGGTGATAAACTCCTCGACCAAATCATCGGGAAAATCGGATAAATCCAAAACAATCTCATCAGCCTGATTCTCGGATTCCTGGGGAGGAGGTTCTTCCTTGATTTTCCCGTTAACCCGCTTGCCGTTTTCATTCAGGATATTTTCGATTTCACTGACCAAATCCTGGATGTCCTCTTCGTTTTCCTCCCGGTTCTGTACGTCGGCTATAAATTCCTTGAACCAATCCACCGTTTCCAACAACACATCTACAACCTGGGGTGTCGTCTCCAGTTTTCCGTTTCGAATGGTATTCAACACATCCTCAGCAGCATGGGCCAAATTGGTGCATTTCTCGAAATTCAGGAAGCCACTGGTCCCTTTTATGGTATGATAAGCCCTGAAGACCCGGTTAATCAGGTCCTCGTCATATTCACCACTTTCAAGTACTAACAAATCTTCATCCAGTTGATCTATAAGCTCATTTGTTTCAACAACGAAATCATCCAGGATTTCATCCATTCCTTCTAATTGATCGTAGATACTCATGGAGGGGTCCTTCGATTACTACTCGTTCAAGAATTTCGAGACCTGGTACTGGACCATCTTGGCATCAAAAGGTTTTTCCAGATAGGCATTGGCCCCGGCTTTTTTCCCTTGTTTCTTTGATTCCTCCCCCCGCTCCGACGAAAGGATAATGATTGGCAAATCCTTGTAATCATCCGAATTCCGGATTGTCTCAATTAATTCGAATCCATCCATATTGGGCATATTCAAATCGACTATTGCCAAGTCAACCTTCGTCTGTGAAATCTTCTCCAAGGCGTCCATCCCATCCTCTGCGGCAACCACTTCGAATTCCTGCATCTTAAGACTGAATGAAACAAATTTCCGAACAGTAGATGAATCATCTGCCACTAATATTACGCGTTTCATAACAACTCCTCTGTTTTTAACTCTTATTCCTTTTTATAAAGGAAAGTCCCCGGGAAATGCTCGACTTTAAAAGCTGAACTGATCCCATGAAGGGATTCCGCTTCACCAAGAAACAGATACCCACCATGATTCAGGGTATCATAAAAACTACGGATAACTCTCTTTTTCATCATTTCATCAAAATAGATCAATACGTTTCTGCAAAATATGAAATCGACGCTCCCGATCAGCCGAATTTTATGCACGTCCTTAAGATTTAAATATTGGAACTCAACATTGCGTTTCAAATCATCTTTTATTTCCGCGTGGGTACTGTTATTAACAAAGTACTTGGCCTTATAATGAGAAGGCATGGAACCCCGGAAAGAGTTTTTAGTAAAGAGTCCCTTTTTTGCTTTTTCCAAAACATTATGGCTGATATCGGTCCCCAGAAGGTCTATCTTCATTCCCCCTAACGACCCGTTCATGTTTTCTCTGATCATTATTGCAAGGGTGTAAACTTCCTCACCCGTGGAACAACCTGCGCTCCAAATCCTTATTTTCTGACGCCCCTGTTCACGCCTGGTTTTAACCATTACCGGAAATAACTTTTCGGAAAACACCTTCAGTTGCCTCTCGAAACGGAAAAAATAAGTTTCATTGATTGTAACCAGGTTGAAAATCATGGTTAATTCTTCTTTTTGATTCATGCCACGTTTCAAATAGGCAACGTATTCTTCGAAAGATTCGAGTTCCAATTTCTGTATTCTTCGATTCAACCGTCCTTCAAGGAGATATAACTTACCTTCGGAAAAGAAAATTCCGCTTTTTTCATAAATGAAATCCCGTAGCTCACGAAACGTTTCAGGGCTTAGCTTTATATTTTTACGTAGTCCTATATGATGATTCTTCACAATCGATCCTTATAGTTGAGCTAGTTCTACCATTTTTTGTATGGTTTCAATGTCATCATCAATCTCCAACACAAATCTTTCAAAGTCCATATCCCTTAACTTTTCATTCTCTTTTTGCAAAATTTTCCACCCTTCTTCTTCACGCGGTATTGATTGGACAAAACCCGTACCGAAACGAATGGATTTAAAATTGCATACGAGATCCGAAATCTGGATTAATGCAGTGGAGACTTCATATTTGGGATTCGATACAAGCTCCGGTTTATGGTGAAAACCGATCGCATTGATGATTGCTTCGGGTAATTCCCACTTTTCAGCTAACCACCGACCGGCATCAGCGTGTGTAACTCCGAAGACTTCCATTTCAGCGTCATAGCTGGTCAGCTTATCCTTCTCGGCTAATTTTACAGCCTTGGTATATTTTTCAGGGTCAATCCGATATAAAACCAATTTACCCACGTCATGTAATAAACCAAGTGAATAAGGACTACTCGGGACAGATAAACGTAACCGTTTATTCAATAATTGAGCAATATGCCCGCACGCGGCCGAATGCTCCCATAGTTTATTCCATTCAAGCCACTGATCACCGATATCACGACTCAATAAAAGTTTCAACACCGTAAAGCTGAGCACCAAGTGGCTCAACTCTTCCATTCCAATTACAACGATTGCATGTCTTAACGTTTCCACACGATTCCTTAGCCCGTAATAAGCGGAATTGGCGATCTTAAGAATTTTCAAGGCTAACGGCGGATCTCTCTCAATTATCGGGATCATCTGAGAGACGGAAAGATTATCCTCACGGGTAACACGCAATATTTCCATAGCAATCGCCGGCACGGTAGGTAACTTTGTTAATGAATAAACCTCGTTCCGGTAATATTCCGGGGGATGGATCGAGCTCATGGTCGTGTCAGTGTGTTCCATTCAAATCCTCTGATAATTTTTTACTTTTTAACCGCAATGGTAGGTCCTTACAATTCGTTAATTGCTTGTATCGCAGCCCCACGGATATCTTCGTTTTCGCAATTACTCAAATTTTCAAGTAAAGGTTTTGCTTCCGTCAACTTTAATTGAACGGATGTTTTAATCGCTGCAATAACAGGTAAACCGCGCTCTTCGTATAACATTTTCAACACGGTATCCTTAACTCTTTGTTTATCGAAATTCACCAATGATTCCAGGGCTGTGTATGCAACCCAATCATCTTCATGATCGGTCAAATCGCAGATCATTTCCACCAACCGCTTGTCATTTTTGGCCGCATTGATTAATGCCACAATCAATGCGGGAGGCAGTTTATCCACATTCTCAAGGAATTTTTTAAGAACATGATAATCGGGCTTCAATGATAGCTGATAACTAACCAACTCCGTCAGGATATCATCCTGATCGTCATAACATTTAATAATCATTTCACTCAGGTCGGCATCTCCATCATTCAATACATTAACATTTCTTTTTCTACCAATCCTCAGGATAGCCCGGCAAACCTGTTCTTTTAACGCCATCGGGACATTGTCCATGTTTTCCTTCAAAGCCTTTAACGATTCGATATTGCCGATATTGCCGAGAGCATCGATAACCGCGTATACAACCATGTAGTTATCATCATTGAGGTTTTTCTCTAAAAACGACGCCGCCTCATGGTCTCCGATCAAACCAATAGCTTCCGCAGTTTCCAATTTCAGAGCCTTGTCCCTGTCAAAAATCGTATACAAAGTTGACAAAGCCTCCCTGGAACCGATTTTCCCCAGAGCTTCCACTGCCGATACAACAACATTTTTTACATCATCTTCCAGCGCCGCCTTGCATAAACCGGGTACTGCCCTATTACTCCCCGCCAAGCCCAGAATATCAGCCGCAAACTTCCGGACATCCTCATTCTCATGGAAAAGCGCCGGGAGAAGTCCGTCGATTGCATCATCGCCAAAGCGTACCAGAATGGCGGCGACGATATTACGTACTTCAATTCGCACACTACCCAGTAACGGAACCAATTTTTCCACACAGAGTTCGGGCGGAAGGGTTTCCAACACCTCCGAAGCCGCCTCCCGGACAGCTCGGTTTTCATCCTGTATCGCCTGAATCAGATAATCGACGATTTGAGACGGTTCAAATTCTTCCAGATTGTAAACGGCCCAGCGACGCTCATCGGAATCAACGGCACTTAACTTATTTACGATCGACTCAAGTTTGGGATTTGTCTCAGCGGTTCTGCTAATTGTCATCGTTGTATTTTCCTATGCTGAATGATTATCATTTGAAACTGTTTTTTGAAAAAAGTGACTCCCCGATTTCAATCGTGTAAAACCTATTTGTTTTAAATATCGACTTCCAATCGTCTCAACGTAAAGATAGCCCCCTTCCCGGAGATAATCAGTAATCGATTTCACAATTACCTTCCGGTATTCCTTATCGTAATAAAGCAACACGTTGGTGCATACTATTATGTCGTATTTTGCTCCAAATGATTTGCTGGTGATATCTTCGACACAAAAATTTATTCGCCGGGCCAGGGACGAATTAACGGCTATTGTTTTATCATCAATCAATTGGTAGAATTCATCATATTCCCGTAACTTTTTTAATTCACCCACTTTTATTTGGTATTCCCCTTTTATTCCCACATCAATTTGTTTGCGGTTAATGTCCGACGCCCGAATCATGAAATTGGCTGCTATTCCTTTATTATTAAACCATCTCTGCGTGACCATCGCCAGGGAATAAGGTTCCCGGCCATCGGAACAACCGGCCGACCAAATCAGTAATTTTTTTCGGTTCGTCTCCTGCCTGAATAAAGCCGGCAGTACCAACTGCTCCAACTCCCGGAACAGGGTTAATTGCCTGAAAAAATCGGTCCTGGTTACCAACATACTGCTACTGAAAAAGCTCTCCAGATCGCTACTCGGTCCCAAGTCGGCCTCGTAAACATGCTTTGCTGTTGCTTTCGGTTTATCAATCATTGCCAATCAGATTGCCTTTTTCATAGCTGAATAATATTTACCATGTTTTTTATCCCTTCAAAGTAATCATTCATACCGGAAATCAACTCTTTGAACTCCATTATCCGTAAATGCTCATATTTCGTCTGTAGTAATTTCCAGCCTTCGATCTCTTTGGATAACAGTTTATCGGTCTTTACGTCGAAATTCATTCCCTTAAGATGTGTTATCGTATCAACGAGCTGAATCAATGCCGTGGATTCCGAATGTTCACTGTCTACGATTTGTAGGGGAGTATGGTGGTAACCGATTGTATATTGAATCGCTTCCGGGAGTTTCCACTTTTCAGCAATCCATTTCCCGGCATCCATATGGGTAATTCCGAATATTTCCAATTCGGCTTTGATCGAATCACATTTTTCCCTTTTGGCAAAATCCAGGGACTCTTCATATAAAGAGGGGTTAATCCGGTACAATACTAATTTCCCAACATCATGCAACAGTCCCAGGGAATAGGGACTGCTCAGAATTCCAAGTCTTAATTCCCCATTGAGTATTTCGGCAATGTGCCCGCAGGCGGCGCAATGTTCCCAAAATCGGCGCCAATAGAACTGTTTTGATTCTTCCCCCTGCATGAATGCCCTGATAACCGAAAACCCGATTGCCAAATTACCCAATTCCCTCATTCCGATTACAACAATCGCCTGCCTGAGCGAATCGACTTTTTCACCAATTCCGTAATAAGCCGAATTTGCAATCTTTAATAACTTCATTGTGAGCGACGGGTCCTTATCAATAATAGGAACCATCTGACTGGCCGATAGTCTGTCTTCCCGCGTGAGTTTCATAACTTCCGTAGCGATTTCCGGTAAGGTAGGAAGCCCGGATAACGAATAAATCTGATCGCGGTAAGATGACGGACTACGTTTGGTGGATGAATAATAATTTTGTTCAATCAGAACCATTACCTTGCTCTTTCTTCGCTGAATTTCCCATACTCAATTTGAATTCGGACAAAATCGATTCCCTATATTGGTTTAATCGTTAAATCGTTCAATGAAATCTGGTTAATCTTCTCTGCGATCTGTTGGAGTGTTTTTATCTTCACCGTCGGAACGGTTTTAATCGCCGCATTTGGCATTTCCTTAAACAATGCCGTGGAGGGTTGTTGCACCCACACTTCTCCGCGATTCAGGAAAATCGTTTTCGTGCCCTCGGCTCCATCATTAAGCATTCCGGAAAGGATAACCCCGATTACATTCTCACGAAAACGGGCTCCCGCCGCGGCGAAGGCCTTATCAATATCCGGTCTGAAACGCTGTTTGTAGTTAACCGGCTTCACTACAAAGGATTTCGTTTGTCTGCTGAATCCCGTTTCCATCTCACCCGGCAGGAAATACAACCTTGATCCACGAATAGGCTCGCCATCTTTTACAGGAATAATCCGCTGAAAGGTGGAATTCGCAAGATCCAGCTTGGTTAAAAATTTGAATCCGGGATTATGATGCATGACAATAATGATCGGTATATGTGGAACAATTAAATGTTTGAACAGACTCCGGAGAGCCACATTTCCCCCGGCCGAGCATCCCAGTAAAACCAATTTTGACCATGATATATGGAACCGCTTTCTGTCCAAGAAATCGAAAACACGCTCCAATACCGGATCCCCACTTCGTGAGAATACAGATGATGGTTTTGGATGGACCCTGGCCTTTTGTATCGTATCGGCAATATCCAGGATAAGATTCCGATCCAGGGAGGATGAATTCTGAATGGTAATTCTCGCAAAGCCGCTGATTAACGGATCCTGGAATTGGGTAAACATTACATGTCTGTTGAAAGTCATTCATCATCTATTTTTTTGGCTATAGGATTAACCTTTGAACCCTGTTTCACCATCCATCAAATACCTTTCTATTGAACCCCGTAGAATTCTCCACCCGCGTCCAACTTTCACCGCATGCAGTTCACCGGATTTCACCAAATTATAAAGAGTCTTTTTACTGACTTTCAGTATCGCCGTGGCTTCGTCAACAGTTAGAACATCGTCCTTTGTAAGCATAATCCGACTTTATTATTTATTTATTTCACCGATCCGTATCGGTGATGAATCAATGTTGGTTGGTTTTGATACAAACACTTCTCTGCATTTCCTCCCGGGAGCGTAAATAACCATTTATTATTACGAGCCCCCAGGCTGCACTGTCATTCTTACAGCATAAACTTCAATTATTATACCACAATCGAATAAAGATAATGAATTATATCCGAAATACGGCCTTCACGTCGATGTGTTGGATATAATCGAGGTACGGATAAATAACGTTAATGGAAATTAAGAGAGGTTAGGGGAGGAATATTTTTCCTGTTTCGGAACGTAATTTCCTCTCAAACAGGTTCCGAATTGTTATTAATCTGCGTCGGTCAGCAATACCGATAGATTAAACGACCGCAGAAAAAATATAGTAATTCCGGGCTCCGGATATGTTTGTTACGATTTTTGACTCTCAACCTTCCGGCAGTTTCACGGTATTCAACCAAAAGTTCTCAATGGAATCCACGACATCTATAAATTGATCAAAATCGATCGGCTTAAGAATATAACAATTACCGTGAAGGTCATAGACATTCCTGATATCGTCTTCGGCCTGGGAAGTGGTAAGAACTATTACCGGGATTCGTTTTAAATTACGATGTTTCTTAATTTCCTCGAGTACTTCCCGGCCGTTTCTCCGCGGCAAATTCAGATCAAGAATAATAAGATCCGGGCGCGGGGCATTATTATATTCATCAAGTTTATAAAGAAATGTCAAGGCTTCATCCCCGTCCTTCACAACACTCAGATTGGGTTTTATTTTTCCTACTTTAAATGCTTCCAAAGTTAATCGCACATCTCCCGGATTGTCTTCCACAAGTAAGATATGCACCGGTTTATTGTTAGTCATTGCTTCGTAATTCTCTCTTTTATTCCACTATTCAAAAGTTGCTGACATCCCGTACTCATATACCTGACGATTATCAGGCCCGGTCGGATTTTTCATATCAATCCAAAGCATCTTATCATCTAAAGATTTTTCTTATCCAATGGCGGTAAGGTAAAATAGAATGTTGTCCCCTTTCCCACCTCTGATTCCAACCATATTTTACCCCCATGGCGTTCCACAATTTTCTTGCAGACAGCCAGACCGATCCCCGTTCCCGGGTATTCATTACGTGTATGTAAACGTTGAAATATCACGAATATACGATCTTTATACTGGGATTCGATTCCGATTCCATTATCTTTTACTGAAACAACCCATTGCTCATTTTCAAGCTTGGCGCTGATATGGATTTTAGGGTTTTCCTTACTTCTGAACTTAATGGCGTTCCCAATTAAATTCTGGAATAACTGCCCTAATTGGATTTCATCCGCGTATACCGTAGGCAACGAATCGTATATAACTTCCGCATTATTCTCTTCAATCGAAACTTTCAGATCTTGGAGTGTTTTCTTTAATACAACATTACAATCCGTAGCCTCAAATGGTTTGCCACGTGTACCGATTCTCGAAAAAGTCAATAAATCGTTGATCAAAATCTGCATCCGTTTGACACCCTCAACGGCGTACCTTATAAACTCATCGGCTTCCGAATCGAGTTTTCCTTTATACCGCCTTGCCAATAACTGCGTATAACTGCCTACCATCCGCAGCGGTTCCTGCAGATCATGAGAGGACACGTATGCAAATTGTTCCAATTCCCTGTTTGATTTTGCGAGTTCCTCAACAGTTTTTCTCAATGTTTCTTCGGCTCGTCTTCGTTCCACGGCCTCCAAGGCCAATGAAACCGTCGAAGCAACCGCGGCGGCAAAGTCCTGCTCCTCCAATGTCCATTGCCGGAAAGTCCCCACGTGCCCATGACAAACGATACCCACGACCTCCCCGTGCAACCAGACAGGAACATCCATTACGGAATTAATCCCAAACTCCTTGAAATAAACCTCGGACAGTTCCTTGGTCCGGGAATCGGTATGTACATCATATACTGCCATGATCCGACTCTCCATTAAAGCTCTAAAGTACCCGGGGTATTGCTTTACATCGAGCTTAGCTCCTCTCTCATGCTTTCCCAGGTCTACCCTAAATAGATCCTGACAAATAAACTCCGTTCGATCTTCATTGAAAAGCCAGATACTGACTCGTTCCACATTCAATGTCCGGCCATCGACCTCGGTCACTTTCTTTAACAATAAATTAAGGTTGGAAATATCAAGTTTTGACAATTCCAAAAGGGCTTCTGTCCGTACAAGATGTTGCCGTTGTTCCTCTTCGATTCTCTTCTTCTCCGAAACATCCCTCAGAGACGTAATGATCGCCTTTTCTCCATTGTATACGGTCATTGCCAATGTCATTTCCGCCGGGAATGATTCCCCATTCTTCCTTCGATACCATATCTCGAATTTTTCGGAACCTTCCCGGTGTATCCGGCTGATATAATTCTCAAAATCCGTAATTGTGTTTTTACTTGAATCCATTAATCGCACCAACGGCTGGTTGATCAGGTCAGGCTGTTTATAACCGAATATCTCAACCAATGCCGGATTTACATCCACGATTTTCCCTTCTTTATCGAGAATTATTATCGCATCCGCGGTGCTGTTAAACAACTTTCGATAGTTTTCCTCGGATCTCCTGATCCGATTAAACATCTCGGCATTTTTCAGCGCATTGGATATTTGCGCGGAAAAAACCGGAAGGGCGGGCAGAAAAGGCTTTATTGAATCCCTGGATAACAGGATAATCGTACCGATAATCCTGTTATCCAATATAATCGGTGTATAAACCGACTGATCGACATTGATAATGCTGATAATCCTTGTTGCAGCCGGTTTTGCTATTTTCGGAATAAAATAACCGACGGACTTGATAGGGTCGTCCAACGCCAATATGGGCACTTCCTTTTCAATCATTTCTTTTAATTGAGGAACACGATCAACCTCAATGATAAAACTGTCTTTCCTGATTCCGGTGAGACTTTCCAGGATTTGCAATAATTTTTGCGAAAACGAAAAATGCTCGATCCAGGCTATTTTCTGATCTTCGGAGAAACGAAGAACGATATTCTGCAACCCCAGCTTCTCCAGCTCCTCCGTCATTGTCAGATAAATCTCATCGGGGGAAAGTAGTGTTTGCACTTTCGTCGCAACCGCACTGATCGAGGACAGGATATCGGAAGTTCTTTTCTGAGTGGTAATATCGATAAAAGAGACCACGCATTTTTCGGTTCTTGGCAGCATTGTCAGGAAGATTAAAACATCCTTTAATTTCCCCTCCAGGTTTCTCAGCTTGGTTTCGTATTTGAAGGGTGAATGTTCGGGCAGTTTTCGCTGGAGTTGATAATATTCTTTCATCATTTCCAGGTCTTCACGGTTCGCAAAATCCGTCCATTTCAGCATTCCGCCGCTTCCACTCGTCGGATGTCCCACGAGCTTTTCGAATTCCGTATTGGCCATCGAAACAGTCATATCCTCTTCTATAATGGCTATGGCTGTCCCCGTTGACTCAAAGGTGGTTCGATATTGCTCCTCACTCTCTTTAAGTTCCTCTACTTTCTGATGCAGACTGGCGTATAAATTTTCAATTTTTTCCATTGATTCCATCAACGCCTTATTCCTCTCCTGCTCGAAGAGGATACTGGAATTTTTACCGAACAAATTTTTATAATCGATACTGCGACCGATGAAATATCCCAAAAGGGGAATGGCTATCCCAATCATTACTTTTATCGCCAACGGAATCGATACATTAAGAAATACCAGGTGAATAATCAGAAGGACAAAAAAGCCGCAGACAATACCAACTATACCAAAAGATCTCCCCGGTTTATTACCCCACACCAATTCGTAAATACAGGATTCCGCCCCGTCGGCAGCACATTGTATTTCCTTTATATCGGCAAGCGGCAAACCCCATAAAGTAGGAACCGAACATAAATGGCCCTGCATATTCAGGCAATTGTTCCTGTTTTGTTTGTATCCTTCTTTAATAAACCGTGCTTCAATCTTGATCCTGTTTTTTCCCAGTTCAATAATATCGTATCGACCAATTTTATTGAACTTGGGAGCTGTGCTGACGATTAATTTATAGGCTGAACCGATCGTACCGAAAGACACATAAATAGTTCGTAATATTTTCCACAACCCCTTTTGGCTTGCATTGGTTCCCGCTTTAAAAGGAGCCCTGGGATCATTCGTATATTTCACCAGTTCCTCGAGAAGATGAACCATGTAGTCGTAACTTATCCAATTATCCTCATCTTCAAGATATTCCAGTTGCATCCCTGTATTCAGAATGAAATTTTCAAGTTCGTTACCCCCATATTTTTCTTTAAAATACGAAAGCAGGGAACCAACTACGCGGCAGTTGAGCTCCATTTTCATCTTATCCGGGGAGATTACAGACATTTCCCATTTATCAGATCGCCGCATTTATTTTACTGTCACCAGTCCTTCCCTTATTATTTCGGTTGAATTTTGTTTCGATAATTCCCGGCCCCGCCGATTATACGTTCTTCAAACATTTCTACCGGCCCATCCGCTTTCTTGCTTCTTCATTAAAATGATGTATCTTTTCCGCTATCTCTATTTTCGGCGTCATGAGTTTAAATGCCTTGGCAAACACGGGGCTCAATATACGATTCCGATGTTTCATATACATGTACAAGGGCACGAGATGGGCGCCAAGGTCCAGTTTGTTATGATAAGTTGTGATCCCATATTCAACATTATCCAATTTTTCGTCGATACCTAATTTTACCGCCTGATAATATATATTAAAGTATATTTTATATTTCTCATTCAACTCATAATCTATACCCAAATACAACGGCCTCAGCGTTTTATCATCGATCAGAAATAACCCGAAACCGATAACGGCATCGTCTTTTTTAATCAGCACTGCTTTGGAACGATTCCCCAGGCAGATATCCATATTCCGAAAATATTCCACGGTGAGAATTTCCCGACGATATTCCGTTGCTTTGTCGTAAACATTTTGCCATAGTCTGACAAAATCCTCGGCATATTCGGCAAATTCCCCGGTTACCTGGACCGATATCTCTTCACAGGAAAGCATGTCAATTCTTTTAGTGAACTCCCTTCTATACAAGGCTTTAAAACTTTTTAAATAATCCTCAAACGATTCCCAATAAATTGGTAACATCGTGTCGGGTAGATTCTCAACCTTGCTATATCCCGCGTCCTCAAGACAACCGAACAGTTTCAGCTCTTCATCAACAAAATCTCTCAATAATATTAATCCACATTGTTGAGTTTCGGCGATTTCTTCCATTTTCGCGGCAAATTTTATTATGACTTCCTTTCGGTCGATGTCGTCACGAAATGAATACGTGTTACCAAGAGCCACCGGCGTGCCGCATTCGAAAAGTTTAAGAATCAGAAAACCGGGGAAAACGTTCCGTATTGAATCTATAATTTTTTTGGAAATACCCTGTGCGAAGATCGCCAGATCGAAACCTATTGAATATGTGCATGTGTGGGCAACGATTTCATTATTCAAATAGGCCACCAGATAAAAATAATCGCAATCATTTATATTTGAACGCTCAATAGCCTTCAGGTACTGATGACTACAAATAATCTGATCTTCCCCGACAATTGCATTCCAATCTTTCTCCTCCACATCCGTAACACTTTTGAAAACCTTTATTTCCATCATCTCTATATCTCCGTTAAATACTCCAATAATATCTTTCTCTCGTTATCGGTTGGTTAAATGATTCCGAATTCCTTCCCGACCTGTTCCATGATGGTGAGCGCATCGTCCATATCCTGTTTCCGATGAGTCGCCATCAAACACACACGAAACCTCGCTTTATTTTTCGGAACTGCCGGGTATGGAATCGGGCTTATATATAAACCCAGTTCGTTAAATCTTTTACCCATCTTCCTCAGTGTCAATTCCTTACCGATAAACACCGGTAGAATCGGGGTATAAACATCCGGTAGATTATACCCCATTCCCCTGAGATGACTGTGCATATATACGGCGTTTTTTTTGAGCTTTATGATCATTTGCGGTTCCTCTTCGATCACATCGAGCGCAGCCAGGGCGCTTGCCTCAACGGAGGGAGGAAGATTGGATGAAAAGAAATATGAATGCGCAAAGTGCCTGAGGTGGTTTACCACGTCCCTGGACGACGCGACAAATCCGCCCACACCGGCTAACGCTTTGCTTAGTGTTCCCATGATAATATCAACTTCTCCGATCATATCGAAATAATCGCACGTTCCCCGACCATTGTTCCCTATCACACCAATGGCATGGGCCTCATCAATCATTACCCGCGCGTTGTATTTTCGTGCAAGTTCCATAATCTCCGGCAACGGACATATATCGCCATCCATACTGAAAACACCGTCAGTGACGATCAATTTCCCGGCATATTTATCGCAACTTCTCCTCAGTATATTTTCAAGATGGCTCATATCACGGTGTCTGTAAACCCTATAGTCACCTTCCGATAAACGACACCCGTCAACAATGCTGGTATGATTGAGCATATCGCTGATTATCAAATCACCTTTTCCGGCCAAAGCGGAAAGGGTGCCCACATTTGTTGAATATCCATTTGGAAAGACAACGGCATCCTCACAACCAAGAAACATCGCGAGTCTCTTTTCCAGTCTCCTGTGAATTTCCGTCGTGCCGCTTAATAAAGCGGCTCCCCCACTACCAGTGCCAAACTCCTCGCAAGCCCTTATTGCCGCGGCAACAACCTTCGGGTGCGTAGTCAAACCAAGATAATTATTGGACCCCATCATGATTACTTCCCGCGGTTTACCCGATTTTTCTTCAACAATATTCACACGGTTTTCACAGGGAGTGGCAAGAACCTTTTGGTATATGTAATAGCCTTTCCTTTTATAATCATCAATATATTCCAGACTTGGTCCGGTCTTCGCGAAAATATCCTTGTCTGATAATTCTCCGAAATCAGCGAGTGTATAATTATCCGAATTGATCATAAGTACTCTCCTTGCGTTTATTTATCTCCAATTGATTTTCTTGTTATGCGGCACCTTCCGCCGCAACACCGGGTGTATATGTTTGTATTAATTTTTCATACA
Source organism: Fidelibacterota bacterium (assembly GCA_027021785.1). Taxonomy (GTDB): domain Bacteria; phylum Fidelibacterota; class Marinisomatia; order Marinisomatales; family JAADGP01; genus JAADGP01. The sequence continues at coordinate 28,313 of JALUTR010000211.1, forward strand.
TAATTTCGATCACTAAAATCACTTCAGCCATTTGCGGTAATTTCACATTTAACAAACAGAATTTCCGTTTAGTGCGGCCGTCCGGTACTATCCGTGTTTCTGGTGAACGGGGCTTATTTTCAGCTTCCTTTCTCTAATATCTTGATCGTCGCCAATGCCACGTCCACATCATACAGTTTTTTCAGGTTTTTCCTTAAATGGTTTATCATAAATGTATGTCCGTACACGGTTTCCCTTTCGACTTCCTTAGCCCTGGAAAACAATATCCTGTATGTATCATCAGCAACACTGATAATCCTGGAAGGGAGAGGAATATTGGTCCCGCAGACACCACGGGGGCCGGATCCGTCAAAATGTTCCAATTGGTATCCGATAATCTTTGCGATCAAACCAAACCCGGGCATTCTTTTAAGCACTTGTTCCCCCAGGATTGGGAAACGATAATATTGTTTTAATTCTTCGTGACTAAACATACCAAGCGGTTTTTCGGTATAGATATCCGGCAACAGGATCAACCCGATATTTTTCAGATAAGCGGCAATCCTGACGGCGTTCTTTTCCTGTTCCGGAAGATTCATCATTGTTGCTATCTTGGTTGAAAATTCCGCGACCCATTGACCGTTCTGAAAAAGTTTCTGATTTTTTATCTTGATCAATGATGCTAAAAACGAAAAAATCGTCTTAAAATTTTCCTGCTTGAGAGCTATCCTCTTCTCGTTTTCAGCCAAAAGCATCTGTATTTCCGCTTCCCGCTCTTCCAATTGGGTATGCAGGATTTCCAAATCGGATTTTGCGTCTTTATAAACATCACGCGAACCAATCAACTTTTGCGTTTTCTCTCTTTCCCTGAAATAGTCAACCGCATCCATCACAATCGACACAAATTCCTCGGGATCACAAGGTTTAATCAGGAACCGGAATACCTGCCCCACATTAATCGCCTTGAGCATCATGTCCTGTTCCGCATAACCGGTCAGAATCAACCTTATCGTGTCGGGAGAAACCTCCTTTGCCTGTTCGACCAACTGAAGTCCGGTCATACGGGGCATTTTATGATCAGTTACCAAAACCGTTATGGGTTGCGACTTTAAAATGTCAATCGCTTTTTGGGGATCGGTATTTGTAATGACTTCTACCGGATAAGCCTCAAAAAGTCCGCCGTACTCTTCTAATATATCCTCCTCGTCATCGACAATCAGAATCTTATGCTGGTCCATTTACATCCTCCTTAGCTTTTTATAATCCCATTCTGTTCCCTGACTACGGGTAACTTTGAGACAGTAATTCTTTAATCCTCCGCAATAACACGCGTCATCCGACAACCAGTTTTTCCATGTTTGACATTTTGGAGGGATATTTGGGAAACATCAGTTCAAATATTGTTCCCACTTCATCCTCAACGGTAAAGGAAACATTCCCATCGTGTCTCACCATTATCTGTTTCACCACGTGCAATCCCATACCGGTACCTTTTACCGCCGATTTGGTGGAGATAAACGGATCGAATACCCGGTTACGAATTTCCGTGGGAATCCCCCCTGCCCAGTCCTTGACATATATACAGTGTGCATCATCATTCGTTGATGTATAAACAAAAATTTTTCTTTCCGTTTCCGCTTCCGGCTCCTGTTCTTTTTCCAGATATGCGTCCCGCGCATTAATGAATAAATTCATAACGACCTGGGCAATTGAGCTCCGGTTACAATAAATGGCAAAATCCGCGGGGATATCCAGTTCGACCTCGATTCCCTGCTTCGATAACTGTTTTCCAATCATACTCATCACCGTATTCAGAATATCCGACAACGAACATCTATCAAAAATTTCGTCCGCTTTCACATAACCCAACAGGTTTGTGATAATCGAAGACATATAGTTCGTTAACTGGTCCATTTTCTCCAACTTTTCGAGCAGTGTTTCCGCTGTTAAAGAATTATTATTTTGCATTTGCCTTAAATTGCTTATGCTGAATTTGAATGTCTGGAGAGGTTGGTTCAATTCATGGGCAATGCCGGCCGCCAATGTTCCGATGGTACTCAATCGTTCGGACTCCGAAGCTTTGGTCAAAGCATCCTTATGATCCAATTCCGTTCTTTTCCGTTCGATGGCATAGCGTATGGCACGAATTAACAAATGACTATCCACCTGCCCTTTTACAAGATAGTCCTGAGCACCGGCCTGGACGGCTTTGACCGCTATTTCCTCGTTATTTAGACCTGTCAGAACGACAATCGGAAGATCCGGCACATGTTCATGCGTCTTGTTAACAGTCTCCAATCCGTTGGCGTCGGGCAATGATAAGTCCAATAGAATCAGATCATAGTCGTCCTTATCAGTCAGCTTCAAAGCATCTTCCAGATAATCGGTGTGTGTCAAATCAATATTCGAAGAACCGGCGTCCTTCAAAAACTCCCGAAATAAACGCGCATCACCGGGATTATCCTCAACCAACAATATTTTTATCACATCATTTCTGGTAGCTTTCATCATACCCCCTGTGTTTTCGGAATAGAGAAATAAAATGTCGTACCGATTCCTAACTCCGATTCGAACCAAATTTTTCCTCCGTGGCGTTCCACAATTTTCTTGCAAACGGCTAATCCGATCCCGGTACCGGGATATTCATTAAGGGTATGGAGGCGTTGGAAAATCACAAAAATACGATCCTTATATCTGGGTTCTATTCCGATTCCATTATCTTTCACCGAAAACACCCATTGCCCTTTCTTTTCTCCGGCCCCGATATGGACCCGGGGCGGTTTGTTATTTCTGAATTTAATCGCGTTGGAAATCAGATTCTGAAATAACTGCCCTATTTGTACGCCGTCAGCCAATATGGTCGGTAATGTATCGTAGGTCACAACAGCATTACTTTCCTCAATCGCTAATTTCAAATCCTGGAGTTTGGCCTCAAGTATTTCCGCACTGTTGATCTGGGTGAATGGTTTTCCCCGGGTCCCAACCCGTGAGTAAATCAACAAATCATTGATCAAAGTCTGCATCCGTTTAACCCCATCCAGGATATAATCGATGAATTCATTCGCGTCTTCATCCAGATGATTTTTATAGCGACGGGCTAAAAGTTGTGTATAACTTCCCACCATGCGCAGCGGCTCCTGCAAATCGTGGGATGCGACATAGGCAAATTGTTCCAACTCGGCGTTGGAACGTGCCAAATCCTCGGCAGTCCGTTTCAACTTTTGTTCCGCTTCTTTCCGATCGGTAATGTCGGTATGGGACCCGGCCAGCTTCAAAGGGTTGCCCTGCTCATCTTTCATTACGAAACCACGACACTCAATCCAAATGTAATTATTCGACTTGGATCGCAAACGGTATTCCAGGGAAAAAGAAGTGTCTTTCCCTGAAAGGTGTTTATCCCAGATCTTTAATACGCGTTCCAGATCATCAGGATGGATCAGATCGCGCCAGGCTTCGAACGTATTTTTAATCTCATTTTTCCCATAACCCAACATCCTTTTCCACCGGTCGGAAAAATAGGTTTCCCCACTCTTGAAATCCCAGGTCCAGATACCATCTTTTGTACCCCGAACCGCCAACGAAAAACGCTCCTTGCTCTCGCGCAGGGCCTGTTCCGCCAATTTCTGTTTGGTAATATCGATTATTATACCACGTAATTTTCCTATTCTGTCATTCTTGTCTTTTACGAAATGCAATATATTACGGACCCAAACAACCCGTCCATCGGCGGCGACTGTTCGGTACACGTACTCATGATCCGTTCCGTTCCTTACGCTTCTTTCAAAATATCTGGTTGCCGTTTTACGGTCATCGGGATGGAGTATCGCTTTCCAGAAGTCGGGTTTTGTTAACCATTCATTAATCGGATATCCCAATATTTCTTCCGCCTTTTGGCTCACAAATGTGAACCGCCCACTCTCTATATCCGCTTCCCATACGATCGCGTCAATGCCTTGCACAAGATCCCGGTAACGCTTTTCACTTTCAACCAAAGCTGCTTCGATTTTCCTCCGTTCGGTTACATCCGATCCAAAAGTCATTACACCTACAACCGCTCCGTTTTCAATGATCGGTATTTCGGTTACCAATAATGTGATGACGTTGCCCCGCCGACTTGAAATTCCAAGCTCAAAAGTGTAAGTCTCATGTTGTTTAATAACATTGACAAAGCAATTCCTGGCTTTGGACTGGTCCTTTGAACTGATATAATTGGTTATATTTTTCCCTAATAAATCATCGGTATCATATCCCATCATTTCACTTCCACGACGATTTATGAAAGTGATGTTCCCCTCCAAATCCGTTGTCCAAATCAGATCATGCGATGTTTCGACAATGGTACGATACTTTTCCGCACTTTTTTCAAGCTCTTCCCCGGCCCGCTTGTGTTGGATCGCATTGGTAAAGATTTCGCCGATAATATTTATTAAACGAATTATCTCATCTGACCATGACCTTTCGACGCGCACCGAATCGAAACCCAAAAACCCGATCAATTTTCCGACATAAACCATCGGCGCGACGACAAGCGACCGGATATTCTGATCATCAAGGATTGCCTTTTCCCTTCCCGCCTCGGGTGGGAGATCGGCGACACGCGGAATTACTATTTCCTCGAAATTGTTCAGTTTTTCCATCCACCATGGAAACATTTCCACCGGTAATTCCTGTAAATTATCTATCTCCGGCCGAATTCCATCGGCACACCACTCATGGGTATTGCTTATTCTTTTCCCATCATTGGATAATAAAAAAATGTAACTCCTGTCTATTCCGGTAAATTCACCGATGGATTCCAGCGCGGCATTAATTCCATTTCCAATATCTTCCACGGGCAGGTTAATAAAATAGCTGGATATTCTCCCTATCAGTTGCTCGAGTTGCATCCTGTACTCCAGAGCATCGATTGCCCGTTTTCGTTCCGTGATGTCATACATGTGACAAACAATATAATCCGCAAGCCCCCCCGACATTTCCACCGGTCCCAGCATGATCTGATAAGTATCACTGCCATGCAGACTTCTTACTTCAAATTCATGGATCCCCCCCTCAACGAAACAGGCATTAATCTTTTCCTCGAACAATCCCCGATCTTCGGGATAAATATCATCGAAAACACGCGATGTTATCAGAAATTCCAATTCCTCCTGTCCCACCGCCGGGTTCATATCCAGTATCCGACCTTCCTGATCCAGGAGAAAAATATAGCTTGGAGATGATTCGACAACGGTCCGATAACGTTCTTCGCTTACAAGCAATGCCTCCTGGACCCGTATACGGGCCAGGGCCCCACCACATTGATTCGCAAATGTTTGTAACAATTCGAGGTCCTTTTTGTCATAACGATCAGGCACATAACTCTGAACGGAGAGTATACCTACCGCCTGATCCTTCCACAACACGGGCACAAACATCAGTGAGCGGGACAGTCTTTCCTTATCCCCGAACCGTAGATTTTTTCTTCCCTGCGATCTTTTTTTACGATTGATTAACAGGGGTTTGCCTTCCAGAACTTCCTGATTCCTTTCCGCCGTCAGAGAATAACTTCGTGTGGGAACAGCCTCCGGCTCATCCTTTCCTGAAGGGGTGTCCTCATTATAAAGACCGACCAAAGTGTTCTCCGCTCGATCAATCAAATCGAAGGAAAATGCATCGTGATGGAATAATTTCCTTGATTCCTCCGCCACTATTTTCCCGACCTCTTTCAGAGTCAGTGGCTCGGTCAACCTTCTGGATAACCTCTGGATAACCTCCCTTTCCTCTTCGGCTTGATTCCGCTCGATGACACGACCAAGTTGAGCCCCTATATGAGACATAACACCCATTAAATGCTTATCCGGTTCCACAATATCCGTTGAAAAAAATTCCAGAACACCCACAACTTTTTCCCGAATTAATACGGGAAAACCGAATCCTGTTTTTATTTTAACAACTTCAATAAATTTCGTCCTTGGATATCTTGGGTCTTTTCGTATACCGATGACCCAAACCGGTTTACCGCTCTGTAATACCCGGCCGGGTAAACCATCACCAACGGTAAATCTGGTGTCCTCAGTTACCTGTTTGAAAGCCCGGAATCGTTCATGATCGTCCAGATACCAGATTTTCGTGGATTGGAGTAAATCAGGATGGTTACTGTCAACCCTATAAACATGACCGACAGGCCATCCCGTTAAAGAACATACATTATCGACGCAAACCTGGAATACTTCCTCAACCGTTTTCGCGTTACTCGCGGCCATTGCAATATTTTGCAATAATTCTTTGTAAGCGATCTCCTTTTGTAACGATTCGTGGATAATTTTTTGTTTTGCGATTTCCCGAATCACGATTGTATAATACTTTTCTTCCTTCATCTTCCACAATGAAATGGTAAGTTCTATCGGGATTTCATTTCCGTTCTTTCCAAGGCCGATCAACTCAACGGCCTTGCAGGATAGTTTTGATTTTCCCGGCGAAATCGCTTGTCTCATTAACCGTTCGGGGATATCCCGATATTTATCGGAGATAATAATAACCAGAGGTTTACCGATTATTTCATCCGCGGAATATCCGAAGACCCTCTCAGCCATGTTGTTCCAGAAAATGATATTTCCTTTACAATCGACGGAAACGATAACGTCGGCGGCGGATTCGACAATGGCGCGGATATGATCCTTTTTCAACAACATGAGTCCCCGTCTTCAGTCACGAAAAACACTAAAACGCCGATCTGTTGGTATGGCGGAACGGTTTGAATCGGTTCTTTCAAAATACCACCCGGAAGAATAACCCCTTGAAAGGCCGAACAGTCGGACATTCGCAAAACATTATAAAACCGGTATTCCAAAGATCAATCCCAACCAATTTCCCGATGGAATATTATACTCGCCCGAATACCGGTCTTCAGCGCAAATCCATCTTTTTGTTTTAAAAAATGCAAAAGTCCAGGCACCACCCTTCTTTTTTCAAAACAACCGGATAAAGATATAATAATATCGGTATCAAACAGCCTGATTCCATTATCCCTGCGAACCCTTTATCATAGTACTATTGGAATACCGGATCATTTTATCCGCCTGTAACAACGTCCGACTCCACCCTCCGGTTGATGAAATCCCTTGAACCGTCTTTTGTTGATTCTCCATTGAACACAATTACCAGCTTATATTGAAAAAATATCCACCCCCGTAATCGTGAATGTAATTAACGGGAAAAGATCGGGCATCAGAATGATTTTGCACTGTATTCCCTGATGAATGCTCAGCTCTCTTCCTGTCGGGATAAAGCACAATCACACTTTCCAAGCAGGACTGAATTGATTAACATACCGGTGTTTTAATATCACTATTATTTAACAACGTTTATTATTTTTACACCATCATACCATATACATTATATCTTTTCAATTAATGTGCCACGACGGACATTAAGCGAAAAAATCAAGTGTTTGGGTTTTCTCCCGGTTTTTCCCGACGGGAAACCATCGGCAACAGAAACGATACAAAGATTATTGACGGGAAATAATGGGCTTGATAGTGGAATAATTTTCCCGTTTTGGTAATTTATTCCCGATCACATATAAAAAGTTAAACATGCCAACTCTTACTCAGATCGCGGAAGATAATTCACATCGGATGCGCGTACACGGGAAGCATTTTTCAAACGATTGGCGCCATCACGTCGGGCTAAAAACGGGTGAATTTTGTTCTTTTCATATATACCGCCGTCTCAGGACTTTTTCATTCGAAGAGGGTTTTATCCAGGGTCAACAACAACATCATCCCGCCACCGTTATTTGTTTGTGATCGTTTCAATTCCACGATTCCCTTAATGTATATATCGTCTATTCCGGGGATCGAAGGCGGAGGTTGCACTGAATTTAACGGAACGCGCACAATATCGGCCACCGCGTCGACCAAAAAACCCATTGTTTGTCCTTCCGTATTCACTACAATGATACGGGTTTCTTTTGTTCGATCCGCCACCTTCAGCCCCAACCATTCACGCGAATCGATTACCGGTATAATATGCCCACGAAGATTGATTACCCCCAGATGATATTCGGGCATATGTGGAACTCTGGTAATCTCCGGACAACGAACAACCTCCTGAACACATCGAATATCCACACCGAAAGTCCGGCCATCCAGGAAAAACATTACCACGCCGATAATTTCCTCAGTCCCGATTTCTTCAGATCCTGATTGTCGGTCGTTTCCGGAAAGTACTCTTTCTTTCGTCCCTGATTCGGTTCCGGGAACCGGCTTCACCTCTGCCGCGCCAAACTGATCGTCTTGATCAGCCGGATGAATTTTCGCCTTCTCAATCGTTGAAGGCAATTCCGATCTTCCCGCCGTAAATCTTTCAAAATCCTCGTTTTTATTTTCCTGTATCGCAAGGAATTCTTTTAAATGAGGCTGGGTTACAACTTCTTCCGTATGGGTATGAACGTCGGGAACAGACGATTTTTCCTGTTTCTCCGAACCGCGTTTGTTTTCAATTGTTCTTCCCTTATCAATTTCTTTTTGCAGCTTTCTTAATTTCAGAATATCAATCATCATTGTTCACCAGATTATTGTGTTTGGGTCGGGAATGGATAATCAGCGTTGTTACAATATCTCACCCCTTCAGATACGGAATTGATTTTGCAGCCTTCTTAACCATTGGTAAGGTAACAAATTTTGATTCCTCACTCATGGCCTGCATTAAGGAGAATGTTGCCAGATGGTTAATCGGTCGTGGTATCCCGCGTGTAATCTCATAAATCTTCTTTATTGTTTCGGAGGGAAATATTTCCTTCCCCAAATAACCAGCTTTTTGCAACCGATGGATAAGATAATCCCGGATTTCTTCCTGGGTGAGCGGATTTAAAGTTGCCGTAAATCGAATACGTTGTAAAAATGCCCGGTAATATTTTCGCTGCAACCTTTTCCCCAATTCCGGTTGTCCAAATAAAACCAGGGAAAGTAAATTTTGTTTGTCTGTCTGAAAATTGCTCAACAACCGTAATTCATCAAACACGGCTTTCGAGGGAATCATATGAGCTTCATCAATAATCACTACGGGAAAGATTCCTCTTTCAAATAATGTTGCTAATCCGGTTTGGATTTGATTTATAATGTCATTTTTATAGTAACGGGGCTCATCATTAAAGAGTCGCCGATAGATTTCCTTCAACATTCCCGTGGCAGTCAATCGGGGATTAATGATGCAACAGACCCGGTATTCTTTTTCCGGTAAATAATCAATCAGGCACCGGGACAATACCGTTTTCCCGGAACCGACTTCGCCAATGACCAAGGCCATTTCGTGTTGCTCAACAGCATATATAATCCATTCCAGTATTGTTGCGTGATTGTGACTGGAATAATAGTATTCCGGGTCAGGTGTAAGTCCGAACGGATCGGAATGCAGACCAAAAAAATCAGCGTAAATACACTTTCCGTCGTTTAAAGTTTGCTGCATCGTATCGCCATCATTTTTATCCATCCACTTTATTGTAACATAACCATCCGTTCCGCTTCCGGCGCCGGCGTTACCTGATGCGATATTTCCCGGTAGGAATAGTATTGTAACCCATTCAATCTGAATGCGGTTTTACTACCGGCTCTATCGATCCCGGGTATCATTATAACTGATCGATCTTTTCCGGACGCATCCGGTAACGGATTCAACCGTGTTTTTGTTCCGGTCAGATCCGCCTTGACGGAGATCGACCAGGCGGGTAAATACAATTATCTTTGGGAAAGTTGTTGCTAATAATCAAATTCCCATCTCTATATAACTTGTGCTTATCTTTTTTATTGCGACCGCGTAAGCGGCCGTCCGGAAATCGGGTATTTCTTCCCGGCTGTAAAATTTCTCACGTATTTCCCGATATGCGGCACGCATCGTATCATCAAGCCCCGATCGAACCAAATCCAGTTCCCGGGCCCCATCCGTAAAAGCCTTACGTTCATATGTCGGTAATTTTTTATTTAACAGAGATTCGAGGATTTCCACGATTTGTTGACCTTTGAGTTCCTCGTAACGGCGTTCAAGACGTCCAAAGCGAATATGTGACAGGTTTTTAATCCATTCAAAATAGGAAACCGTAACACCACCGGCGTTAACATAAATATCCGGCAATATTACCACCCCCCTGTCCCGCAGCTTCGCATCCGCCAAATATGTTACCGGTCCATTAGCGGCCTCCACGATCAGCGGGGCCTTTATACGATCGGCGTTATAAACGGTTATTTGCGATTCGAGGGCAGCCGGTAGTAGAATATCACATTCCATTTCCAGTATTTCGGTCCCATTTTCAAAATAACGACCTTCCGAATATCCCCGTACCCCACCAAAATGACGAAGAAATCGTGCCACGTCGTCGATATCAAGCCCTCTTTCATTTACCACGGCGCCGTCGCGTTCAATAACCGCGATTACTTTCACACCGTCTTCATCCGATAAAAAGCGGGCGGCATGATACCCGACATTGCCCAGTCCCTGGATTATCATCCGTTTCTCATCCAAATCCCCCTCTAAACCGGCATGCCGTACATCTTCCGGATGACGGAAAAATTCCCTCAATGCATACTGTACGCCTCGTCCCGTTGCTTCCACGCGTCCGCGGATTCCGCCCTGGGAAACCGGTTTCCCTGTTGTTGCCGCAATATGATTGATATCAGTGGGGTGTAAATGTTTATACGTATCGGCAATCCATGACATCTCGCGTGGTCCTGTTCCCATATCGGGTGCCGGTACATTCGTGCTGGGACTGATATAACCCCGTTTCGCCAGTTCACGGGCGAAACGTCGTGTGATCTGTTCCAACTGGTCCGCATTATATTTCCTGGGATCAATTACCAAACCACCCTTGGACCCACCATAAGGTACATCGACAATGGCACATTTGTAGGTCATCAGGGCCGCTAACGCTTCCACCTCTTCCTGGTTCACTTTCGGCGCATACCGTATGCCCCCTTTTGCGGGGAGACGATGCTCACTATGGACGGCCCGCCAGCCCGTGAAAATCTCAATCCGTCCGTTTAGTTTTACCGGAAACTGAACCTGGAATACGGAATTACAAGCCTTTATCTGATCTCCTAACCCTTCCGGCAATTCGACAAACTTTACCGCCCGGTCGAACATTAAACCGACACTTTTAAGAAATGACGGTTCCGTTTTTCCCTTGGTATTATTCAATATCGTGCCGATACAATTAAGTTACTTCAAAAAACAGAAGTCAGATATTTTCACGCTGATGTTATTTGTTCGAAGGCTTTTGTTTCCGCGTCCGAGAATATCCGGTTGGTGTCCAGCACAATCAGCAGTTGCCCCTCCTCACCCGACTGTTGGGAC
>JALUTR010000212.1 GCA_027021785.1 Fidelibacterota bacterium
TACACCTCTTCGCTTTTGGTTTAAAACCCAACTATCTTTTCTGTCCGCTTCATTCTACCACGACAGGAAAATCGGGCAATGGTTTTCCAAACATCCATCAAGTATCGATCCCGTTCTCATCTCGTGCGTAATACTCTTCGACATACCAGAGCCTTTCCCTTGCTCATAATCGTCACCAGGTACACGCCGTCCGGAAGCGGCTCTCCGTCTCCGGTTTTTCCATCCCAGGCCACGGCGCCTTCCGGTGTGGGTAAGAGTTCCCGGTACACCGTCCGTCCGAGGATATCGACGATCCGGAGCTGGGCGGATGGAGCGTGAAGTCGATATGAAATGGTTGTATATCCGGCGAACGGGTTCGGGTATGCGATCACATCTTCCAGATCTACGTTTTTCCTCGGTTCCTGAACGCTCGTGATATTGGATACCGGTATGCGATATAGACCTGTGAATTCCCTGCCGCAGTACAAGTAGTTTCCGGCGAAATCAATCGCTGATGGAGCCGGCAGTGTTCGAGATATTGGATCGCCGCGTTCATCACGTAATTTCATCCATCCACTTTTCGTGTATAAATACCACGCCTTGTTGTATGCAATCACCAGTCCTCTCGAAGTTGCATATCGACCGTAGTCATTATGTACAAAATCCGACCAGTCGTTTCCCTCCATGCCGGTCGTATCTGTAACCCAGGTCCGACCATCATCTGATGAGAATTTGTTTAATGATACGTTGAATATTTTATCATTCCCTGTTAAACGTATCAGTGAACCGAACAAATCCGGGGTACTCCATGTCAGTTCCCATCGCTCGCCGTAATTCTGTACAACCCATAGACCCAGGCCGTAAATATCGAGTGGATTCGGTGAATGGGTAACGGCAAAGAATTTCCCTCGTTCGATCAAGGATGGATAGAGAACAACCTCGTCATACAAATACGGAGGGACCGGCAGGCGCGTCCACGTTGCTCCGGCGTCGGTTGTGAAAAAATAACTGAAACCGCCGTTTTGATTGACCATGACGTACATGTCCATGGGATATGGCTTCGATATTTCGAACTGAACCATATCTCCCACGGTGGTCAGGAGCGTATCCGGAACCGTTTGACCGGGTCTGCCGCAAACAAGCGAGTGAGAGTCTGAGATGAAATAATATTTCGATTCCGGAAACGAGCCTGATTTGAGTACACCAACATTTTCTGCTTTGAGAAGATCGAACCAATGTTGCCCGCCGTCGTTCGATTGCATCAACAAATCGGCTGAACGGGGTTTCCCTTCTGCGTAATAAATCTCGTGTGTTAATGCGAACATCGTATCCTTTGAAAGGATTGATAACTCGATACCAGAGAAACCCGGGAATTGTCTGGAGCCTCTGAATGTCTTCCACGTTGCTCCGGTATCATTCGATTCCATCAATCCATCGACTAATATGCTTCCAAGAATGTTTATACTCGGTTTCACAGCGTCCCAACCATAAAGATCAGAAATAAGATTTATATGCTTTCCAAAATCTTGTGATATATATAGATTATTCAAAATTGTTTTTATCATCAAACCAGAAGAATCATGATATATTCTATTATCAGATGAATATGAATCTGGATATATTATCGTCGATAGATTTCTCTTATCCCATGTTCTTCCTGTATCAAGACTTTCGTAGTATGAATATTCAGGTGGATTAAGCCACCATATTCCTAAAATGGTTGCCGTATTATGTTGATATATGATAGGGTTTTCAAGAGCCCCCCAGGTGACAAATTGAATATCCTTCCAAATATTTCCTCCATCGACACTTATTTTGCAAGCACTTTTAGAGCCATATAACAAAATCATATCTGAATTATAAGGATTGACCAGATAATTCCTCATGCGATATGGATCAGAAAATTTTAAGTAAAGTGTATCCCAATTCTCACCATAGTTCAAGGAACGCAATATGTATGGCTCATCGCCCGTTACGAGAAGAAATAATTTTCCATCCCTGTGCGCTTCAATATTTCCAAATCCAGAAGGAAACTTATTTGATATTTTTATCCAGTTCTGACCTGTATCTTTCGATTTCCAGAGTGCGTTGTTCACATACACGAAGTAGCTTCCGTCTGCTGCTACTTCAAAATCTGCGATATCAGTTACCCAACCCATT
>JALUTR010000213.1 GCA_027021785.1 Fidelibacterota bacterium
TTTTACTTTCTTAATCTGAATCTGCACTTCCTTGGATGGCGCTTCCACCAGGCGGGAATAGGTTTCGTTACCGGTGGCCGGTTCAATTACAATACCCAGATCAAGGAAGAAAATATCGGCCGCAGAGGTTGCGGATTCGGTCTGTGACGTTGCCGTCGTTATCAGACCAAAGGTTAACCCGATTAAGGCGATGCTGACGCGTCTCATCTCCCTGGATACCATAAAATTTTCGGTTATTCGTACTCTTCCCAATCGATGATATAGGAATACCCGATAAAGGAACCAAACGAATGGGGGACATAAAGCTCAAAGGACCCTACGGCTCCCGGGAGCAGGGTCGCGTCGGTGGTAATTCCGGAATCAAAGGTATGATAAGTACCGCGTACGAACGTGGTAAGCGTTTTGGTTTCGCCACTCCAATTCTTACGAAAAACAAAATCCACTTTTACAAAATCGGCGCGACGACCACCAATGTTCTTGACTTCTCCGGTAAATATGATATTCCCCTGGGTATCTTTCCGCTCTTTGATATTGCCCACCAATACGCAATTCGCCGAATATTTCTTCGCCGCTTCGCGATCCATTGGACTTGCGGACGTATATTTTGGTTCGGCCAGTTTCGGCATCGGCGGCGGTGTGTAACTGTCGCGCACCTGCTCCGGCACATACTCCTGCTGCTCTTCCGTCACAACATTGTCAATTATCCGCACCACGTTCCGGCGGTCGATAATCAGATAACCAACCAGGGTTTCAACTTTTAAGGTTTTCTCGTCCTGGTAAACAATTTTCCCAAAAACGGTACTGCCGTTTTTCAGGATGATTTCTTTGGAGTAAATGGCCAGCGGATTGACCCACATTTTGCTAAGGGCTTTGAGTTCATCCAGCTCGGAATTCAGGTTTTTAATCTCCGCAACAATCTTTTTTATCTCGAAACTCAATTCATTGATAATGTAATCCTTGTCCGGCGCTCCACCGGCCGTGGAAACCCCTTCCGGGGCGGCGGTATCTTTCCTCGTTTCCGCTGTCGAACCGGACGTTTCCGCTTCCTTTATCAGTCGAATTTCCAGGTCTTCCACATTATCGGCGATGATGGAAACAGGAACGCTGGCTTTCCCAAGCTCACCGGCATCCACTTCCAGCACGTACTCGCCCGAAAGGACGTTTTTAAATTTAAATTTCCCTTTACCAAAGCCGCCTTTTGTCTCGGTTCTCTGAACTTCAGTACCGTCCGCATTTAACAAAAGAACAGTCGTTTGGGATACCTTTTCGCCTTCTGCGCCCAACACTCTGCCGGTAATCTTGTAATCTTTTGCCTGGACAGAGGAAACAAAAAGGAGCAGCAAAGGGACTACAAAGATAAGCCTTTTCATGCACGCCTCTATTTTCATTATAACTACCTCGGATTTGCAGGCGCCCGGCGTCTCTCCACGCCAAGCATAGGAATATTAAAACCAAAAAAAACAGATGTCAAGGTAAAATCGGGACTCCCTCAGAAAAGACAAAACCGGCCTTTTGGTCATAAAAACGGCTCCGAAAGGGTTTACAATACACCGTTTTGGAAGCCTGAAAGACAACCCGAGTCAGATCGATTACCGCGAAACCGATAAAAAACCTCCTGGTTCAAATATACGCTTTTAAATGATTACCCTCCCAACAGACAAAATCAGCTCACAACGCATACAATTCCGTGTACTTTGTTTCCAAATAATCCATAAAAGGACGGGCCGTCAAAGGTTGTCCGGTCAAATCCTCAATAAGCTCCGGGGCGGTTTTCCGGCGACCGATGACATGGACATGCTCCCGCAACCAATCCCGCAGAACGAGCAAATTGCCATTGGCCAGTTGATCGTTCAAATCGGGGATATCCTTTTTCACCCGGTTTAAGATGGGCACGTTGTACAGATTCCCCAACGCATAGGTGGGGAAATACCCAAAGCCCCCGAATGACCAGTGAATATCCTGTAACACACCATTCGCGTCAGAATCCGGCCGAATCCCCAGATATGATTCCATCTTATCGTTCCAGATCGTCGGTAATTCCGACACGGGCACCCGATCGTTGATCACCATTTTTTCAATTTCAAACCGCAACATGATGTGCAGATTGTAAGTCGCCTCGTCAGCCTCGACCCGGATCAGGGATGGTTTAACCGTGTTAATGGCGCGGTGAAACACATCTAACGGTACCCGTTCCAAATTTTCCGGGAATAACGCCTGCAGCCGCGGATAATAATACCGCCAAAATGGTTTGTCGAGGGCAATCAGGTTTTCCCACAGCCGGGATTGACTCTCATGGATGCCGTAGGAAATAGCCTGGCCGAACGGCGTGCCGAACCATTCCGGATCGAGACCCTGTTCGTACAATGCGTGTCCACCCTCGTGAATGGTACTGCTCAAGCCGGACATGAGGTTATTCCTGTCCAGACGGGTTGTGATCCGGACGTCAGTAGGATGAAAATTGATCGTAAAAGGATGAGCCGATTTATCCTGGCGGCCGCATTTGAGATCGTATCCCA
This sequence comes from Fidelibacterota bacterium, assembly GCA_027021785.1. Classification (GTDB taxonomy): domain Bacteria; phylum Fidelibacterota; class Marinisomatia; order Marinisomatales; family JAADGP01; genus JAADGP01. The sequence goes on from JALUTR010000213.1 coordinate 2,517, forward strand.
TGTCTTCCAAAACAGCCATGCCGAACTGCCATTGTTTTTCCAAATCGTAATCCCGTTGAATGATTTCCACGTGGGTATCGACCTTCGAAGCGGCTATTTTTTGCACGAGGGGTACCAGGCGCTCCTTCATTTCATCAAACAGACGGGTTACTTCGGCTGAGGTCATCCGGGGCTCAAAACCATCCAGAAGAGTGTCGTAGGGGGTTTCTTTTGGCCCTAAATAATCTATTTCACGATACTTCAACCGAATGATTTTTTCCAGGTAGGGAGCGAATTTACCAAAATCGTTCCGACGCCTGGATTCGGCCCAAACCTGCTGTGCTTCCGAGGTTGTCCGGGCCATTTCCCTGACAAATTCGTTGGGCAACGCCGCCGCCCGGTGATAGTCTCTCCAAATTTCTTCCACCAACCGCTGTTCCTCGTCCGACAAACCCACTACCGGGGTTCCCGTTTCCAGGTCCGCCAGTTCACTCAGCAAACCTTTTACCCGGTCGCCAATCAATCGTTCATGCGCCAGGGATTCTATCAAAGCAAGCTGTTCCGCACGGGCCGATCCGCCGCCGGGCGGCATATAGGTTTCCTGGTCCCAATGCATCAGCGCAGCTGTTCCGTGCAAATTGGCAACCACGCGCAATTCTTTTTTCAACTGTTCCAATATCGACATTAATGTTCCTTTCGCAGTGAAATGCAAACGTGATTCTCCTCTGATAAGTTGAAATCACGCAATACGTTTACTTCCAGAAATTTTCGAAAGTCTTTTTTCGCTTTGCAATCTCAGCCCGGGATTGCTCCGCGTCGTTCCTCAGTTCTTCCGGCAATTCAAGCGCTAACGCCTTATCATAGGCCTCCAGAATCAACTCGAAATCCTGGTCATCCTTTTTTTCGTAAGCCTTCGCCATCCAGTAATATGGCTCTCCCTGTGCGGGCCTGTACATTGAGGCTTTTCCGAATTGCTCGATGGCGTCCCATAGAGCGTTGCGACTTCCTTTTTTAAAAAGCCGGCGGCCTTTTAACATGGCAATACCGTACCGGGCGCGGTTGTCCTTGGGGTCCAGCTTCAATACTGCTTCAAACTCGCTTTGGGCTTTTCCGTAATTGCCTTCGCTACGCGCCTCCTCGGCGAGGTTCACGTGCGCGGTGGTCAACGCCGACAATAATTCCGGGTTGTTTTTCTCCGCTGCCAACAAGGAATCCTGTTTCGCAATCAAAAAGGCGGGGTTGGTTTCCGATAATTCCGTCAAACTCGGTTTGATCGCACCACAACCGATAAAAACACCGGCAAATCCGGCCCATAACAGTACGACCGGGAATACGGTAAGAAAAGGGCGCTCAGCTTTCAAGTCAATATCCGTTTCGGTTTTCCTTCGTTTCAGCATAATATATCTCCATACGTCCTGTGGTTTCCGACACTTCTTCTCTCCGGTCTTAATCCGGTAAGCGATTTACCCGGTTGCCACACGCAATCATATAAATGTCCTTTTGTTGTTTCATGGGCAAATCAGGATAACCAGATGTATGTCACGGCCCGGTTTCTGCGCCCCAGATCGGGATCGCGGGGTTGACCGCAGGCGGCCCGCATTTCCAGTGATTCCGGGTCGAACAGGTCGTAATGTTCCCCATAAATTACCGCCTGAAAGCGTCCGGTTTGTTCCCGGCACCAATCCCTGACGGCTTTCCTCAAAGCTCCTTTTCCGTGTCCGTGGATCACTTTGATTACCCGCACTTTTCCCGTATACAACGCCTTGCTCACTTCCGTTTCCAGAATCGAGAGCGCCTGGTCAACGGTGTAATTCCGGTGCCCGATATCAAGAACTTTCATCACGCTTGCATTTCCCTAAAAACCCGACGGTGAGTTTACAGAATCTTTGCTTAAGTTCCGCAGACCTTTACGATGGTTTGCGGGAATCAAAACATGGCCCCCGTTTTCACGAATTGTTTCCCGCGCCGTTCGGATATTGCTTTGAAATCGTGATCCAAAGCATTACATTTTCAGAGAATCTCCGTTTTTGTTTCAGACTGCGAAAAAGTAAACCTTCATAATTTGGGGAAGAGTGCCAATGAATCGAATCGTTTTAGGAAAAACCAACCGGAAAGTTTCCACCATAAGTCTTGGTACCTGGTCCTACGGGGGAATTAACACGTCCGGAAATGTTTCCGTTGGTTGGTCGGGACAAAACGATCAGGATTCCCGGGAGGCGTTGCTCCGCGCCTGGGAAGTCGGCATTAACCATTGGGATACGGCCGACGTATACGGAAACGGACATGCGGAAAAGATTATCGGGTCGGTCTGGGATTCCGTTCCCAGAAAGGACATTTTCCTGGCCACAAAAGTCGGGTGGAACAAAGGTTCTTACGAACATTATTACCACCCGGACCACATGCGGAAACAAGTGGAAACTTCGCTGAAAAACCTGCGGACGGATTACATTGATCTCTATTATTTCCATCACTGCCGATTCGGGGATGAAACGGAATATCTGGACGATGCCCTTGAAATGATGCTCCGCTTCCGGGAAGAGGGAAAAATCCTTTTCATCGGACTTTCCGACTGGAACCAGACAAAAATCATGCGGGTAATCGACCGTATCAATCCCGATGTGGTTCAACCGTACCGTAATGTAATGGATGATCACTACGTCGGCAGTTCCCTGAAAAGCTGGATCGAAGAACACAACGCCGGGGTCTGTTTCTTTTCCCCTCTTAAACACGGCTTGCTTACGGGGAAGTACACCAAGCCGGTTGTGTTTCCCCGGGGGGATTACCGTTCCCACGTCGACGCTTTTCGCGATCCCGAAATCATTCGCAAAATGCGGGAAAACCGCAAATTACTGGAAGATCGATTCGGAAACCACCCACAACCGGTATTGCACGGTCTGATAGACGTCCTGTTGACCGACGCGCCGACCGGTTGTGTTTTGTTGGGTCAACGAAACATAAAACAGGTGGAGGCCGCCGCAACACTGGGCCGGGCCCTCAGTCCCGAAGACGCGGCATGGGTCAGGAATTTGTACGGAAATTGAAGCGTGGGACGTGGTGTGTGTCGGAACCTCCCGACGAAGCGTAGCGAATGTCGGGGAAACGTGATCCCGGGGGAAAACTCAATACAACGGTCTACTCCCGAAAAGTGAACCGGGCAGTGACTTTATCACGGCCTCCGTTGCATTTTGTACTTTCCTTTTTACAAAAGACGCCGTTTCCTCCTCGAAAGAGGGGACGGCGCACCCTATTCGCCCGATTGCTAAAATGGCGCTGTTTTATATTCCCTTCATTTATGGTAAAACCGGTATAACGAAACAACGACAGAGGCGGGAAACAAATCGAGGCCTTTTTTTTACCAACAAAACACGAATATGAACCCGCAGGGTCTCCCGCCCCTGCGGCAAAGAACCGAAGGGGTGGATGGATGTGAAAGCATCATTCCAAAATAATGAATTGTAGCTACCTGCCTGCACGCCGTAGTGCGTTTAGCACGCAGGCGGGCCTGCACACCGTAGTGCGTTTGGCACAAAGGCATGCCTGCACACCGTAGTGCATTTTAGAACGTAGGTGTGGGGCTCCATTCACTCAGCGATCCTGGTAATACAAGACAGCTTCCTGCCGGTATTCACGCGCTTTCGCGATGATCTTACCACGCCGGATAATATTTGACTGTCCCCCGCCGGTCAAACTCCAAAAGCTGCCAATGAGAAAACTGTTTACCCCCAAAACCGCGTCCGTGGACTTCATACGACCACATAAAGCATACTTTTCCCACATCGTCTTTTCCAAATTCGTTCCGGTTGTGTCTCCCGGCAAAACGTCCGGCGGCGCCGAAGCGGGGGGATCATAACCTTTCCAGGGACTTTCCCAACGATCCGCCGGACTTACAAAACCAGGAACCGCGATAATGTCCACACCCAGGCCGTCCAACACCCGGTAACAAGCGGGATACCAACTGTCGGCACAGACCAGCACCCCCAGGCGGCCCAGGTCGGTATCGATTACAGATAATTCCCCAACCGAACCCGCATCCATGAAAACCAATTCTTCCTGTACGGGAAATACCTTCTTGGAAACCAGCACGGCTGATCCCGTGGGATTAAACACAAATCCCTGATTCATGAGATTAAACTTCGCGCCGGTACGGGCGGCCACGAAGACAATCCTCCCTGCCTTTATTTCCGCTTCCGGTAACAATACCGACCCGGCAACTATCCACACCCGGTAAATTTTAGCCAGTTCACTAAATGTTTCCTGAAATGCTTCCCGTATCCTTTCCGCCTGCATAATAAAAACGGAGCGTTGGACATAGCCCCTGAAGGGACCTTTGAAATCGCTTAACACCAAACTGCTAAACAACTGACCGATAAACCGGAAAGGATGACGAATGATCAGTCGCGACATGGCGGTATTAATATCCGGGAACCGGAATACCCAATCCGGTTCATCCACCGCAACCAACCAGGCCCCCAGGTATTCCGGTAATACGATCAACGTCGGCTCCCCCTCCGGAGAAACCTTTTTTGCCTTCTCAAAATAGGGCCGGAGGGTTGCTTTAAATTGTTCTACCGACCGGTAATCCTGCTCGGAAAGCTTGGGCTGGACTGCGATCACCGTTCCCGCGCCTTTCAGCAAACCGACGAATAAAAGCAACCTAATCGTGTTTCGGATCATATCCCTTATCCCCACCGCGCAGGTATCCACGTGTAGCGGGCCTCATGATGAAACGAACCGGTTCCGGCGGCCGGCGAATAACCCTGCGGTTCACAAAGAACGTCTTTGCAACGGCCTTGTAAAAAGTCTTCATGTGTAATAGCTTACTGATAAACAATAAGATAGGGCAACTTATCTTTTAGCTGTTCGGGGGTTTCAAAGGACTGTTGATCATTGAAATCCGGTGTTTTAACCATTCCGTCGGATTTTTCGGAAAATCCGGGCAAATCACCGGAGTTTCCCGCGCCGACACATAAAAGGAAATAATGAGCCGGGAGGTCCTTGGCAGAAATGCAAGCAGCCCGATTAAGTATATGAATTATCGACTCCGCGAACTTAGATTTGGTCTTTAAAATGTGATGAAACCGTCCCCTAACAAACAGTCGGCCCTGAATGCTTTCCGGGATCATGTTTCCAGCGGAAAAGCGGAATTTTTCCGAAAGTACGGGATGAACTTTGTAATGGGTGACCGTGTCGGACCCTACCTGTGGGATATGGACGGACAAAAACGGTTGTTCAATCTTCATTGTAACGGCGGCGTCTTCAACCTTGGTCACCGCCACCCGGAATTAATTCAACTCCTCAGGGACACGCTTGAAGAGCTGGATATCGGGAACCATCATTTAATGAGCCGCGCGCGGGCCGATCTGGCTAAAAAATTGTCGGCGCTAATGCCGGCTGATCTGGATTACACCGTTTTCGGTGTCGGCGGAGGAGAAGCTGTTGACCTGGCATTCAAGGTGGCGCGGGCTTATACGGGACACACAAAAATTATCTCCGCCCGGGGCGGATACCATGGCCATACCGGTCTTGCTTTGGCGGCCGGAGATGAACACTACCGGGCCCCTTTCGGACCCCCGGCACCCGGCTTTCAACAAGTCCCGTTCAATGATTTTGAGGCGCTTTCCTCCGTCTTGGACGAAAATACCGCCGCCGTTATTCTGGAAACCGTTCCGGCAACGCTGGGGATTGTTATTCCCACCGGGGAATACCTCCGGTCGGTCCGGGAACTTTGTACGGAGAAGGGGGCGCTCCTTATTCTGGATGAAATACAAACCGGCCTGGGACGCACCGGAAAATTGTGGGCTTTCGAACATTTCGATATCGTTCCCGATATTGTTGTTCTCGGAAAAGGTTTATCCGGCGGTCTGTATCCGATCTCGGCCACCGTAATCCGGAAACCGCTGGAAGCGGTCTTTCAACCCGACCCGTTTATCCACGTATCGACCTTCGGAGGCGCCGAAATCGGTTGTGTAATCGCCCAAAAAGTGTTGGAAATTTCCTCCAAACCCGGGTTTCTATACCATGTCAATCAGTTAGCGGAACAATTTGAGCGGGGCATCGGCTCACTACGCAATAAATATCCCCACTTTCTTACCGGTTTTCGGCAACTGGGACTGATGATGGGGCTGGAGCTGAAAGACGAGTTGTCCGGTCCGATATTGACCAAAACCGCCTACGATCAGGACCTGCTCCTGGTTTATGCCAACAACGACACCTCCGTTTGCCAATTATTGCCCCCGCTGATAATGGATATTTACCAGGTGGAAGAAATAATTACCGGCTTGGATAAGGCTCTTGCCGGCGCCCGGCGATTGCGGCCGATTGTGAAAATGAAACGGCGTCTTTCCAATCTTTGGGATAATGTTAAGGGAGATTGATCCGGCCCTTTCTGCTTTTGTACGGAGCACAAATATATGTCTGTAAACATTGACCGGGATTTAATCAGGCGTTTCGAGTCCGGTCTTGATCCGATCGACCTGGAAGCTTCGGAAATTCCGGTACACGTTCTCGGCTACGGCGAAATTTCGACGGTTTTTCAGATCGGTGACGGTACCGACCTGGCATACAAACGCATGCCGCTCTTTCATTCCCGCGCGGAAGCCGAACAATACATCACTCACTACCGACAGTATTGTCAATGGCTGCGCGAAGCGGGATTGGTTTTACCCGACGACGAAACCCTTGTCACCGATCAACCGGGGCGACCGACAGTGCTTTACATCGGGCAAAAACAGTTGCCCGCCGAACGTTTTTGTCACCAGCTTATCCGTTCGATGAACGAGCATGACTTCAAATTGCTGGTGGAAAAGATCTGCGCGGAGATACAAAAAATCTGGTTGTTTAATGAATCTCATCTTCCTTCCCTTGAGCTGGCTATTGACGGCCAATTATCCAATTGGGTTTGGTTGCCGGGCGATGCCGGAGGAGAAATGGTTTACACCGATACCAGCACGCCTTTGTTTCGCATAGACGGACAGGAACAGCTAAACCCCGAATTGTTTCTCCAAAGCGCGCCCTCGTTTTTACGCTGGATTATCCGCTGGTTATTCCTGTCCGATGTGATGAATCGTTACTACGACCGGCGCCAGGTCTACATCGATCTGGCGGCCAATCTGCATAAGGAACAACGCCCGGACCTGGTGCCTGCGGCCGTCGATGTCATCAATAACCACCTTACCCGGGAACCGGACCCGTTAACGGTAAAAGAGGTGGAGAAATATTACAAGGAAG
>JALUTR010000214.1 GCA_027021785.1 Fidelibacterota bacterium
CCTTACCTTCGTGGCAATAATCAATTGCTCGCGGGGAATACCGGTTTTTTTCATCCACTTACCAATAATCGTTTCCGCTACACCTCCGGGATTCCCTTCCACCCAACGGGAATAAATATCCGCCGTGTCGATGAAATTTATTCCGGCTTCAACGGCCGCCGAAAGGACAACGAATGAATCCTTCTCGTTGACTGACCATCCGAATTGCATCGTGCCCAAACACAATTCGGAAACTTTTAAACCGGTGCGTCCAAGTTTTCGGAATTCCATAAATATTCCTTCCTTTTTTTGTCAATGATACGGGTATTAGGGAAAAGAAAATAAGCATGTTTTGCATAAGTATTCACTTGGTAATCATTTAACCGCAGGATTCAAATATACTCTCCCGGTAGAGGATTTTCCTTGCAGGATCACCTTCCCTGCTCCTTGTTTAAAAATCAAGTACTAACGGACAAAAAGGCAAATGCATTCCCGGAAAGATGAATAAGAAGACACTAATCGGATCCGTGCAAGGGATAAATTTCCGGTCGTCGGTCCCTGAGAAAATATTTTCTCGCCGGTGATTGGTCGACCTGGGACAAATCGATTTCGGCATATAAAATAAATTCTTCTCCGGCCGGAGCGCGGGCAATTACTTCACCTAAAGGCGCAGTAATGAAAGATTCGCCGGCGAAATTCATCTTATCTTCTTTTCCAACCCGATTTACCAAGGCGGTAAAGTAGCCATTTTGCAATGCCGCCGCTTGTATTTCGGCCTCATACACCCCTTCCGGCCATTCATTAATGATCCCGGCCTGGGGAATTACGACAAGTTCGGCTCCATTCAGAGCCATGGCGCGCATATATTCCGGATAATGCCGATCATAACAAATCGCAACACCTAATTTCCCAACCCTGGTTTCATATACCGGCGCGCCGTGATTGCCGGGAGTATAATAATTCTTTTCGTAAAAACATTCGCAATTCGCAATATGCGCCATTCTGGTTACACCTAAAATTGTGCCGTCATTGTCGATAACCGGCGAAGAATCGAACGTATGGTCACCTTCTTTCTCAAATAAATTGAGGACGACAACCACACCGAACTCCCTGGCCTTTCCGACAAACAGTTCCGTAGTCGGGCCGGGAATTGTTTCCGCTAACGCCAGTTTGTTTTGAACGGTGGGATATTGCGGGAAAAAACGATCAAACGCCAGTTCGGGGAAAACCACTAACCCGGCTCCCTCATTCGCAGCTTTTTCAAGGTTTAACAGCCCCCGTCGGATATTCGCCGCGCGATCGGGCAATGCGGATTGTTGAATCAATGCTATTTTCATCGGCATGACTGTTTTGGTTTTACGGCAAGATGCTCACGAATCATGGATATCTTGCCGTAAGAAAGTTAAGAGCGCTTGCCGAAAGCCGAAACCGGTTTTAACGCATCAATCGTTTATTCGGAGAAAATCCCTAAACCCGGTTTTTCACGGGAATTATTTTCGTGTATTTTTATTCCTTTCGAAGGTCAATAACACAATTGTATGTGCCGGAATCGAGTAACTCAGTTCAGGACCGTTGATTTGCATATCGGAATACTGCAATTTCACAGCGTAGGGACTATCCCATCTGTTTCTGGCCAGGAAATTCTCCCCGGTTAATTTCCGGGTTTTTACTTCACCGGACGGAACAAACCCACGCAAGGCAATTTTGGTTTTGATTTCCTTGTCGGGATGTCGATTCGTCAGAATAAGATTCAGCTCTTTTCCGTCCTCGCTTAACAACCCCATAGCATCCATGTAAGGAACTTCCATTACCGGTGAATACCGGCCGGAAGAAGTAAACATCGGTGACTTAAGATTAATCTGGACCGGGAAAATACCGGATTGGGTGGAATAAAGTTTTCGGGCATAATATACCGGATTGGGGAACACAAACTCCCTGTATTTGATCAGACCACCCGCATGATTCACCAAAGCGCTGTGGGTAATCATTTCAACAAATCCATTGGATCGAATGCTGGCATTGATAATACCGGAATAAAACAATGCCTCACTTAATGAATGATTATTTGGGATATTGCGATCATTGATGAAAATTTGGAGCTCGGTTACCGCCAACTTAGGTTCGGCAATATATTCGGCCATTTGATCATAATATGTTTTCAATTCTGTTGGATAATAGGAAGTATAAGCCATTATGGATTCGTACACTTCTTTCGGATCCGAATCGGGAGGCGTCCGGTGCGCGATTACCGTATGCAGCGATAGTGAACGGAGTATATCGGGATTGCGCTTTATCACCGGGCCGTTCCATGCCGGGTATTGGCCGGTGGCAATCGTTTTAATCGTCGGGTCGACAGCCTTCATTGCCCGGTAAAACTTCTCATATCGTTCGGCATATTCTTCAGGCGTAGTATACCCGATTTGCCATTCTCCCCACAGTTCGTTGCCGATTTCCCAATAAACAACATTATAGGGCTCGGGATGTCCGTTTTTCGCTCTCAGGGCGCCATACTTGGTATCCAATCCACCGTTGCAATATTCCACCCAATCGGCGGCTTCCTGCGGCGTGCCATCCCCTGCATTCACGACAATCAACGGCTCCGCCCCGACAATCCGACAAAAATTCAAATATTCATCCGTTCCGACTTGATTGTACTCGATTGTATTCCAGGGACGATTTTTTGTCGTTTTTCTCTTATCGATTGGCCCCACTCCATCCTTCCAATTATAGCCGGAAACAAAATTCCCACCGGGGAATCGCAGGAGCGAAAGATTTGATTCCTTTGTTAACTTTACCACGTCGGCATCGAATCCTTCCACGTTATCTTCGGGAAACAGGGTCATCTGATCCAACCATAGGGTTCCCGGCTTCAACATTCCGATACTGAGTTGTAAAAGGGTGCCTTTTTCCACCTTCCGCCCGATTTTTAATTTGACCGTATAGCGTCGCCATTCCGGCGATGTTATCTTAACCCTTTCCCTGGATAATATCCGCTTCTTACCGGCAAAGTCGCTGATTGTTATTGTCAATTTGGTTTTACGCTCACTTCGCGCATAAAACTTTAATTCGTAATCATTTTCACGCTGGACAGGTAAATATATGGCCTGTCGAACACCCGCCTGCTTAGTATCCAGGGAACGAATAGTAATTTTTTGTGCTGTTTCGGAATTGAACGCGGCGGAATCCAGGGCGTATGAAATGTCCCCTGCGCCGTACGCCATCCAAAAAGGCGCGACCCCCTGTTCATAACTTCCAACCACATCGGATTTGGGTATTTTGACCCAATCGGCGTAATACCCCATACGACGTTTATAGTCCTCGTCCGAGCCCCAAAATTGCCACCCCTCGAAACTGGGATTAATCAGAATCTGAGCCCAGAGTCCATGATACACATTTTGTCCAAGATGTTCTGTAAATTTGCCGTATAGATAACGAGTCAGCGGTTTTTCGGCTTTTTTATCAGCATAAATATTAACTTCCGCTTCCGTCTCCACCGGATTTTTCTCAATCGTAAGGAAATTATCCAGTTTTTGGCCGGCGGATCCCGAATTCATCAGGACGAAGACCGTAATCGACAATAATACCTTGTAAATTATTTCCATGTTATTCTCCGTAACATTTGGCGTTCGACGCCAACACTTATGTTCAATCTCATTCAATTATCTCCATATCTCATCGGATATATTATCCGATACCAAAGGCTGCCGGTCCGGCTTGGGTCAGGAAAAATGACGCATTTTTCGCCGGTTCGGGGAAGGATAATTCGTACCGTTTAAACCAATCATTAAGAAATGTTTCTGCTTTTTCCTTTTTCACCAGAGCCCAAACCGAGCCGCCAAATCCGGCCCCAAAAGCCGTGGCTGCCGCCGCCCCCAGTTCCCGCGCGCTACGTGCCAAATACCCGGTCTCGGGTATTTGGTTACCCAAAAGGGCGTCCGCTATTTCCTGGGAGCGATCCACTATCTGTCCGAAGATCGACAATTCGCCATTAGCCAATGCCTCACCCGCCGGTCCAACGATTTCTTCGTTCTCGCGCACAAAATGCTCCAGGCGCTTTTTTAACTCCCATGGTGTAAATGAATTTATACGGGCCCTTTCCAGGATGGACCGCAACTTCCCAACCGCCTCCGGATCATCGGCAAGCAAAGTTGATAACGATTCATCATCGCGACCCGTTTCACGACACCAAACTTCCCATATCGCTCGGGCCATTTTTGAGGCCCGATTGTACTTTACCATTGCCGAACCAGTCTTCCGCGCAACCACACCGCTGGAACCGATAGCAAAGACATACTCTTTCGGAACGGCAATATAACGATCAACACGGGTCGGGCAATACGAAAACTGACCGACATGTCCCGGTCTTGAACAAAGAATTGCGGTATGATCCTCACTACCACCAAGGGTCCCCACCCCCCCATCTCCTCTCAGCGTTCCGTAACCTTGCCCATTTTCAACAGCGGCCAGGTATCCGGCCAAGCTCAATCTGTCACTGATATTTTTACGGTATTCGACCTGTTCTTCCAAATTATTGATTACCGAAAGGACGAAAAATAACATGATCATCATCGCACTGGAACTGCTCATCCCGGCCGCCCCGGGCAGATCGCTGATAAAAGCAATGTCCGCGCCGCGTAACGGACCGGTAAAGTTGCGTGCCAAACGCCGTGCGACCGTCATCGGATAATTTGTCCACCCCCCCGGCCGTACTTCCAGGTTCGGATGTAACGGAAATTCGGTAAAGTCTCCGGTAGCGCTGTTACGAATTCGCAACAATTGATCGTCACGGGCAGTTGCAATAACGCAGAAACCCCTTTCCAAAGCGGCTACGATACTGCGCCCGCCAACATAATCCGTGTGTTTACCCACTATTTCTATCCGTCCGGGCACGAAAAAAGCCAATGCTTCGGCATACTTATCCGGTGCCATTATTCGTAGACTATTGGCGCACCGGGTAAACAATTCCGATTTTTCCACGGAGGCAGTGTCGCCCAACCCCTTCTCCCGTAAACATAATGCCAACGCTTTCGTGTCCGTAAAATCACCCAATGTCATAAACTCACTTCCACATCCGCCAATCGTTTACTTACAGAGTCGACATCTCCCCTTCCGGTCAAATCCAGGACCATGCCCTTTCCGAAAACAACCCGCATACGACGCCCCATATTCCCGATCATATATTGCACAGCCGTCGGTAATTCCAATTCTCCACGTGACGAATACCCAATCTTACGACAGGCGGTGAAAATGGTTGAATCGAAACGCCAACAGTTCATGCTTACATAAATCGGTTCCGGTAATTTTCCCAATATTTCCCCATCGGGTTTTTCAATAATTCTCGTTACGTAGCGACGACAATCTATTTTAACCACCGCAAATTTTGTCACTCGTTCGGCCGGTATATTGCCATCAAGCAATAAAGCATCCCTTTCAAATACAACCAATCCCGGCTCCTCCAAACGACGCAGAGCATTCAGGGCCTGCGGGGGGTAATATGTATCCGAATTGATTACCAGGAAAGGGTCATCGGCCACGAAAGCTTCGGCGGCAAGGACGGCGTCGGCGGTACCCAGTGGTTTCGGTTGAATAGCAAAATCAATACTGAGCCGTTTAACGTTTAATATTTCTCCATAATAGGTTCGCAATTCATTATGTTCAGGACCGATCACCAAACAGATGTGGTGATAGCCAACGTCGGCAAGAGTATTCAGAACGTAATCGAGAAACGGCCGGTTGTTAATGGGTATCAGGGCCTTGATTCCTTTATCGGCAACAGCCGTTTGCCGCGCGTTGAGATTATTATCATCGATCTTCCGGCGCATGCGTTTACCAAGACCGCGCGCTAATATTACCGCTTTTTTCATCTCCCCGGATTATTCACTTAGTATAGACCGACAAATTATTTCAAAACAAAACGATATTAAACGGATTTTCTTTTATTATGACAGGCTTTACAGAATTCTGTTTCAACCTTTCAGGTTAATGTCATTCCGATGATTTACAATTCTTCAATAATCATCAAAAACAACACAACAGGTCACAATCTCACGACCAAACAATATAAAATAATAGATGCCATCTTTTTATTGATGGCATCTATTATTGATCCTTTCAACAACCTTCGTTCAAAGGAGAGGTCGAAAGTGTGTGTTTATTATTTCAATAAGATCAGCTTTTTTGTTTTCGTGAAATTATCGGTTCTCAGCAGATAGAAGTAGACACCCGTTGTCATCATTTTCCCGTATTTGTCTCTTCCATTCCACTGTACCGTATGGAAACCGGCGTCGACTTTTTTACTGACCAATCGTGTAACCTCACGCCCCAGGATATCGTAAATGATTAACTGAACGTCACTGGTGACCGGCAGGTCGTATCGAATGGTAGTCACCGGGTTAAACGGATTCGGGTAGTTCTGGTACAGTGCGTATTGTTTCGGTAGTAATTCCACATCAACATCGGTAGCTAAGTCCTGGCCTTCAATAAGGGTAATATCATCAACCACAACTGTTGCCCCACCGTCTTGGGTAGGTATACCGTAATATTTTACACGGATAAAAATACTCCTGATATCGCTCAGATCCAAAACACCATCATCCTTCGCGCCCAAGAAACCACCATAATCAACAAATTCATTAAAAGCCAGGGTAACATATTGTCCGGCAGGATCTAAACTGTTAATGGCAACGTCTTTCGACTGCATTTTATCACCCCAAGCCCCTGTCGAATCACCCTCATGAAGAGCAATGTCAATATATTGAGGAGTCTCACCGGTTTCCGTAGCTTTAAGCCAAACACGAAGACTATCATATTGTGACATATTCCTGATTTCCGGTCTGACAGGACCACCCGCATAAAATAAAGGCTCTATGGTATCTGTCGCTGAAAAATTGGTTTGTATCACCATTGCCTGACTTCCACCGGCGCCACCAGTCTCATCCAGTGTAACTACCACTGAATCATTTTTATTTTCTGGATCAACATAATTATACCAAGGATACGACATAGTCAATTGTCCGGTTGAGTCAAATCTTTCAAAATTCTCAATTACATCCAAGGGAAGTGGTATATCCTCCACTGGTTCAATATCATCAATCAAAACTTTTATGGAACTATTCTGCGTTGCCGTCCCGGAATACTTGGTAAAAATGTAAATATTCCTGATATCACTCAAATCCAATACGCCATCGTCCTTAGGCCCACTATAACCACTGTAATCGACAAAATCATTAAAATTCAGAATCACGTATTGGCCATCAGGATTTAATGTGCTTACGTCAATATCGGCTGAGCGCATCTTGTCACCCCAGTTGTTTCCCGCCGTTGTATCACCCTCATGCAACGCGAACTGAATGATCTGCGGTGAATCTCCCGTAGTAGTCGCTTTCACCCAGAAACTGATGCCATTAAATTCGCTCCAATCCACTGGATTGCCATTATTTATCGGTCTTCCAACATAGGCCCAGGGATCAGAATCACCGCTTGCGAAATTGAAATCAATCTGCATGGCGTTTGACTGATAATACCCCTCACTTGTATTTAACGTGTTTGTTACTGTCCCACCGGAAATAACACCAACAAAGGGGTAGGCTGCCTGTAAATCCGCATCCGAATAATAACCCTCAAAATCATCAATTACAGAATTTGGAACTACAATAATATTATCGACCCAGACGGTCGCTGTGCTCTTTTCTTCCACACTATTTTCATATACCAACCACAAAAAAGATATCCGAATACTTGTTAAATCTAATGGTTCGCCGCTGTCCTGGTAATATTCATAGAATTCATTAAAATCAATAAATATAAACTCACCATTCGGATCCAGAAAGTCCAAATAATACGATGGTGATATCCATTTTTCACTTCCCAAAGTTGAACTTTCAATCATATTAATTCTGAAAGCAACATTCCTGTCTCCGGTAATCTCTCCCGGTTTAACCCAAAGACGAATGCCGGCATAATTTGATAAATCCGTGCGTGCATTAGTATCATAAATATACCTTCCCATAATCGAATAGATCATCGGTGGCCATTTATTACCAAGTCCACCATCTTGAGGCGACCCCCCTATTGTAGGATCAACACCAGAATCTACTTCCGTTGATATCTGAATTGCTTTACTGCCGAGATATCCATCACTTAAAGACAAATCAACGCCAACCTTTACTTTATCATTAGCATTACTTCCATTAAATAATCCACCGGAAAATGGCCCAAAATTCCATTCTTCAAACATTGTCGTGTCGTTTGTATACGATTCAAAGTCATCATCAAGATGTGTCTTTATTCTATACTGTGACTCAGCTATCACATTGTTATTAAATACCATAAAAAACATTCCGATTATTAAAGCAAATATCTTTTTACGCATATCACTTCTCCTTATGATGATGGTAATATTAAGTTATGCAAACGTTACCGCAAACGTTTCCGTATTCATATTACATCATATTATTCTTGATGTCAATAAGATTTTATGAACAATAAAACTATTTCACCAGAAAAAAAGAACTTTCCGGATACAGAAGTATTCTCTTCCTTCAATATTGAAAAATCTGCTGGGAGTATATATGACATTCGTGCTGGAAACGATTGGAAAAACATGCAAAAAAAGGAGAGGCGTCATCAATAAATGACGCCTCTTTTTCTTTTCCCCTGCTTTTTATTACGATTTACGTGTAACTCTATTCCTTCTTATTTCAAGAGTATCAACTTTTTTGTTTTAACGTAGTTTTTCGTATTCAGCATGTAGATATATACTCCCGAAGCGACTTTCGACCCGAATTTATCCTTCCCATTCCATTGAACGTTTTGGTAACCGGCTTCCATTCTTCTATTTACCAAACGGACCACCTCGTTGCCAAGGATGTCATATATGACCAACTTTACGTCACTTGCTTCCGGCAAATCGTACCGGATATTTGTAACTGGGTTAAACGGATTCGGATAATTCTGATACAGCGCAAACTTCTCAGGCAAAGCGGATATTTGGGAATTGACTGAAACGACTTTTTTCACAAGGGTAATATCATCAATCAATACCGAAACTGTGCTGTTTTGAGTTGCCGTGCCGGAATACAGATTCCGTATGAAAATACTCCGGATATCCGTCAAATCGAAGACACCATTATTATCCTTCGCACCTCCAAAACCACTATAGCGTACGAAATCATTGAAACTAAGGTCAATATACTGACCATTCGGATCCAAATCGGATACATAAATGGCCTTGGAATGATACTTATCGCCCCACGCACCGGTGGAATCACCCTCATGAACGGCAATATCTATATACGAACTATCACCGGTTACGCTACCCTTAATCCAAAGCCTGAGTCCTTTATAGCCTGACCAGTCACGGGCATTAATCGCCACCGGACCACCAGCCCATAAATAAGGCCCTACCGTACCGGCATCAAAGCTGAAATCAACTTTCAGAGCCTGATCTCCGTCGGAACCGCCTGTTGCATCCAGGGATACAACGGGCGTATTACCCGGCCATGAACCTATCCAGGGATAGTAGGTCTGCAACTGAGCATCGGAATCATAAAGCTCATAATCGTCAACCAAATCACTGGTATCCCCGACAACCACCTCAATATTATCCACAATGATATTCGCATTATCGGCGTCGCTGCTACCCGTAGCGCCATCATAACCAAGCCATAAGTACAGTTTGCTGATATTCGTCAAATCCAATACACTGTCCG
>JALUTR010000215.1 GCA_027021785.1 Fidelibacterota bacterium
TTATTACCGGTGTCAATCTCCCTTTTTCGTCCGCCTCCCGGTTAGAATATACACGTTCATTTTCCCTTTCCCCTTTACGTCGATCAAACCGCGATTTTTAAATGTGTATTTGCTTTTCAACCTGTGGTAGGCTTCTTCGGTGACCTGGATGGTGCCGGGTAGTCCCGTTGATTCCATCCGGCTGGCGGTATTTACCGTATCTCCCCAGAGATCATAAATGAATTTCTTTTTCCCGATCACTCCCGCGGTCACCGGGCCGCTGTTAATGCCGATTCGGACCTGAACTTTCCGGCCCAGGACACCTTCCATCTCTTTAAGCGCTTCCAGCATGTCCAGCGCCATTTCCGCCGCCGCCTCGGCATGATCCGGACGTTCTACGGGCAAACCCCCTACGACCATGTAAGCATCGCCGATGGTTTTGATTTTCTCCAGTTGGTGTTTTTCCACCAGTTGGTCAAAGGCGCTGAAAATGTTGTGCAGCATGCGTGCCAGCTCGTCGGAGGTGGAATTGGCCGAGATTTTCGTGAAGTTGACGATGTCGGCGAAAAGAACGGTCACATCCTTAAAATTGTCCGTAACATTTTCCGTGGAAAACTTGAGACGTTCAACCACGGATTGCGGAAGGACGTTAAAAAGCAACTGTTCCGACCGTTTGTGTTCCGCGTCGAGTTCAAGTGTACGCTGAAGCACACGCTGTTCGAGGTCGGATTTCAAAATGCGCAATTCTTTCTCGATCGCATTCCGGACGGAAATCTCTTCCTGAATTTTTTTCTGCAGGCGCTTTAAGGCCAAATGAGTCTCCACCCTGGCGACCACCTCTTCAAAACGAAAGGGTTTCGTGATGTAATCGGCTCCGCCCACGGAAAAAGCCTGTAATTTGTCCTGGACAGCATCCAGGGCACTAATAAAGATGACCGGGATGTCGCGGGTTTTAGGATCGGTTTTGAGCCGTCGGCAAACTTCGTACCCGTCCATTTCCGGCATGCGAATATCGAGTAAAATCAAATCGGGCGGCTCCTTTTTGGCTTCTTCCAGCGCCATGTTACCGTTGCTCAGGCAACGCGTCTGAAAACCCTGTTTGGTCAGGATAGCCGATAAAAAATTCAAATTAGGGGCAACATCATCGACGACAAGAATGGTTTCTTTCCGGGAATTATGATTCAATTCCAAAGCTCAAATTTTAAAAAGATTAAAGCGCTATATGCCGATAACGACGCACCGGAGGCAATGGTTTCCTCAAAACGTACGATCCGGTATTTGCCCGAATTCATCACGTTTTAAACTAACACATAAAGCGGAACAATGGCATTTCAAAAATTGGAACATCGGCGTCGGCAGCCGGGGAACCGAAAATTGTTACCCTCCTTGGATATTTTAAAAGCTCACAATTCGACACGTGAACACCCCGGTCGGAAAACCACCCGGGGGAAAAGGTAATGTACAACCGGCCAAGACGTTGGACAGCAACACGGGCAGGCGTGAAACGAAAGCCCGAAAATTTGCGGATCTTTAGATTGTTAGGACTAACACTTATTTTTTAATAAAATATTAAGTAATATTGGCCCACACTTAATTTATTCTTTTAGGAAATTTGTTATAAATTTTTGATTTGTTTCTTGGCATTGGTGGTAACGAGAAATTAGAAAAATCTGAACTATACCGAATCAAAAAACAACAATCACCACCGCTTTGGCTGCCAACAGATGATTGGGGGAACAACCGGTTAAGCATGAGAAATTGCATGATGATCAGACGGATTCCGTCGGATGTGGAAACGTGTTGTTCTATCCTGCGGTTTTCATTCCTGGGAAGGTCTGAAATATCAGGAGGAACAGAAGGGAAAAATCGACATTCGAAGCATTATAAGAACAATCGGAAGGTGCTTTAGAAGGAGTGTCTTTCCGGATCGCTTTGGCCCGATTTTACCGTGTATATACGGTAGAACGAACCAACGACCCATTCACGGATCGGGTTCGGTGCGCCTTTGGCATGGCATACCGTCCGGGGAAAAGAGTTTTTCTTCCGGGCACATAATAACAATTCAGTTTAAAAAGGTTAGAAAGTGAAAATGGCACCTGAAAAAAAGAAAGGTTTATACGTTCCCGAAATGGAACACGATTCCTGTGGAATCGGGTTTGTCGCTCACCTTAAGAATCGGAAGTCTCACGATATTATTAACAAAGCCCTGAAAATGCTGTCCAGAATGGAGCATCGGGGCGGAACAGGCTATGACGTTCATTCCGGGGACGGCGCCGGAATTCTGATTCAAACGCCCCATGAATTCTTTTTCAACGAATGCATCAAATTGGGTTTTCGCCTGCCGGCTTTTGGTGAATACGGTGTCGGTGTTGTTCTTTTTCCGCGAAATGAAGCACAACGTGAAGAATGCCGGGAAATTCTGGAACGTAATATCGAGAAACTGGGACTGAAACTCCTCGGTTACCGGGTTGTGCCGACAGACAACAGCGAAATCGGGGAAGCACCGCGTTCGACCGAACCGTGGTTCGAGCAGGTTTTCGTCCGCGGTCGGTCCGATATTAAAAGTCCGGATGCTCTGGAACGAAAACTGTTTGTTCTCCGGAACTATACGGTTCGCATGGTAAAGAATTCCGTATTCGGCATTGGTGATAATTTCTACATCGTTTCTTTCTCTTACAAAACCGTGGTGTACAAGGGTCAGCTTACCACCGGGCAACTCCCCGGATATTTTCTGGACCTGAAGAATGAAGAATTACTGACGGCGCTGGCGCTCGTGCATTCCCGCTTTTCCACCAACACGTTCCCTTCCTGGCGCCTGGCGCAGCCGTTTCGTTATATCGCTCATAACGGAGAAATAAATACCATTCGCGGGAATATGAATTGGATGCATGCCAGGGAAGCGTTGTTTAAGTCCGATCTATTCACCGATGAAGAAATCCGGATGCTCCTTCCCATTTGCGATGAGGATGCATCGGACTCCGCCAATTTTGATATGGTACTGGAATTGTTGGTGCTCGCCGGTCGCTCGTTACCCCATGTATTGATGATGATGATTCCGGAAGCCTGGCAGGAAAACCCCGACATGGACGAAGACCGGAGGGCCTTTTATGAATACCATGCCTCGTTAATGGAGCCATGGGACGGACCGGCGTCGATCTGCTTTACGGATGGGAAAATAGTCGGCGCCACCCTGGATCGGAACGGTTTGCGTCCTTCCCGTTACCTGGTGACAAAGGATGACCTGATCATCATGGCATCGGAATCGGGAGTGTTGGACATTGACCCGGCCAATGTGGTTTTTCGCGGCCGATTGAAAGCCGGCCGGATATTTATCGCCGATCTCAAGGAAGGGCGCATTATCAGCGATGATGAACTAAAGGCCAAGATTTGTACGGAAAATCCCTATAAGGAGTGGTTGAAGGAACACAAAATTCGTCTGAACAAACTTCCCGAGGCGCCGTTCGAAAGTCGCCAACCGAATATTAAGAGATTGCTGCAGAACAAACAGGCCTTCGGGTATACAAGTGAAGAAGTAAAACTTATTCTTCAAACCATGGCCGAAACCGGTAAGGAACCCCTGGGATCGATGGGAGCGGATTGGCCGATTGCCGTGCTGTCCCACCAGGCGCAACATTTTTCAAGCTATTTCAAACAACTCTTCGCGCAGGTTACCAATCCGCCAATTGACCCGATCCGTGAGCGGATGGTCATGTCGTTGAAAACGTACGTGGGCGCTTCGAAAAACCTGTTGGAAGAATCTCCGGACCACTGTCACAAGGTGGAAATCGATTCACCGGTTATCGACAACCGGGAAGTGGAAAAGTTGCGGTATATCGATCAGCCGCACTTTCAGACCAAAACAATCGACATCGTATTTTTGGCCGACGGCGAACCCGGTCGCCTGGAAAAGGCGTTGAAACGAATTTGCAAATACGCCGTTGATGCCGTCGAAGACGGTTTTTCGATTTTGATGCTTTCGGACCGGGGATTGGACAGCGACCACGCCGCCATTCCGTCGGTTTTGGCCACCGGGGCTGTGCATCATCATCTCATTCGCAACGGTTTGCGGGCAAAATGCGATATCATTGTTGAAACCGGCGAAGTAAGAGAGACACACCACTATGCCACCCTGATCGGTTTCGGCGCTTCGGCGGTGAACCCGTATTTAACGCTGGAAAGCCTGTACGAAATGAAAATCAAGGGTCAGCTTCCCGCACATCTGACCAAGAAAAAGATATTGGCGAATTATCGTAAGGCTGTTCGGGACGGATTGTTAAAAATATTTTCGAAAATGGGGATATCAACTCTTCAGTCTTACCACGGAGCCCAAATATTCGAAGCGCTGGGAATCAGCAAAGAAGTTATCGACAAACATTTCACCGGAACGGTTTCCCGTATCGGGGGGATTTCGCTTGACGATATTGCCAAGGAAACCCTGATAAAGCACCGAATTGCCTTTCCAAAGAGACCCATACCCAACCCGCGGTTGGATGTGGGCGGTGTTTATCAATGGAAACAGCGCGGAGAATTCCACCTGTTTAATCCTCGCTCTATTTTTCTCCTGCAAAATTCCACCCGGAACAACGATTACGGTGAGTTTAAAAAGTACTGTAAGGAAATTGACAACCAGAGTGAGCGTGCCTGTACATTGCGCAGTTTATTGAAATTCAAGTCCCGGGGCCCCATTCCGATCGAAGAGGTCGAACCGATTGAGAACATTTTGAAGCGCTGCGCGACCGGGGCAATGTCGTTCGGATCCATTTCGCACGAAGCGCATACCACCCTGGCCATCGCCATGAACCGCATCGGGGGCAAGAGCAATAGTGGCGAGGGAGGGGAAGATCCGATACGGTTTGAGCCCAAACCGAATGGCGACTGGGAAAGGTCGGCGATTAAACAGGTAGCCTCCGGCCGGTTCGGTGTAACCAGCTATTACCTGGCGAATGCCGATGAACTGCAGATCAAAATGGCCCAGGGCGCCAAACCGGGCGAGGGCGGTCAACTTCCCGGTCACAAAATTGATGAATGGATCGGACGTGTCCGGCATTCCACTCCCGGAGTGGGCCTGATTTCTCCCCCGCCTCATCACGATATTTATTCCATTGAGGATTTGGCACAGCTCATATTTGATTTGAAAAACATAAATCGTAATGCCCGCATAAGTGTGAAACTCGTGGCCGGAACGGGAGTCGGCACTATCGCCGCCGGTGTTTGCAAAGCCAAAGCCGATGTTGTTCTTATTTCGGGGCATGACGGAGGCACGGGCGCTTCTCCCTTAAGTTCCATCCGACACGCGGGACTCCCGTGGGAAATCGGCCTGGCGGAGACACACCAGACGCTGGTGCGCAACAAATTGCGCAACCGGATTATCGTTCAGGCAGACGGCAAATTGAATACCCCGCGCGACCTGGCGATCGCCACGTTGCTGGGAGCCGAGGAATGGGGCGTGGCCACCGCGGCCCTCATCGTCGCCGGGTGCGTAATGATGCGCAAGTGCCATCTCAATACCTGTCCGGTGGGCGTGGCCACCCAGGACAAAACCCTCCGTGAACGTTTCGCCGGTAAACCGGAGCACGTGGTGAACTTTTTCCGTTTCATGGCCCAGGGACTGCGGGAAATCATGGCCGAGCTGGGATTCCGGACGATTGATGAAATGGTCGGTCAGGCGCAATGTCTGGAACAACGCGGAGACGTAAGTCACTGGAAGTCCCGCAATCTTGATCTTGGCGCCATTATCTATACGGAGAAAGAGGGCGCCGAGGTCGGACTTTTCTGTTCCACGAGTCAGGATCACCGACTGGAGAATGTGCTCGACAGGCGCATTGTCAGCGCATCGAAACCGGCGCTTGAGACGGGCAAAAAGGTGGTTTTGGAATATGCGATTAATAATGTTGACCGCACCACCGGCGCGATTCTCTCAAACGAAATATCAAAGAAATACAAAGGCGAAGGCCTCCCGGAGGATACAATAACCGTCAGGTTTCGCGGCTCCGCCGGGCAAAGTTTCGGCGCCTTTCTGGCGCCCGGCGTTCGGTTTGAACTGGAAGGAGACGCGAATGATTATTTCGGAAAAGGACTGTCGGGCGGGAAATTGATCATATTCCCCGACCGTAACGCGACCTTTACGGCGGAAAAAAACATCATTGTCGGGAATGTTTCCTTTTACGGCGCGACCTCGGGCGAAGCCTATATCCGCGGTCTCGCGGGGGAGCGTTTCTGCGTGCGTAACTCGGGGGCAAACGTGGTCGTGGAAGGAATCGGCGATCACGGCTGTGAATATATGACCGGTGGAGTGGCCGTCATCCTGGGGAAAACAGGAAGGAATTTTGCCGCCGGTATGAGCGGAGGTTGCGCTTACGTGTATGATGTGGACAAGAACTTCAAAAAGAAATGCAACACGGAACAGATTGATTTTGATCCCATGGAAGATGCGGACGTTCGGGTGGTGAAAAAGATGATCGAAAAGCATTACAAATACACAGGGAGCGCTGTGGCCAAGGCCTTTCTGGCAAAGCCGGAAAGCAGCATAAGAAAATTCGTGAAAGTGATGCCCCGGGATTACAAGGCTGTACTGCTGAAAAAGAAAAAAGAGCGACAGGGCAGGAGAAAGAAAATACCGAAGGGACAAGTAAGCGTAGTGGGAGCACAAAATGGGTAAGGTTACCGGTTTTCTTGAATTTGAGCGGGAGCTTCCTGAAAAGTTTCCTCCCAAGGAACGGATTAAGAATTTCTGTGAGTTCATAAAGGACGCGGATTTCGGGCAGAAAATACTTTTTCAGGCGGCCCGTTGCATGGATTGCGGCGTGCCTTTCTGTCATAATGGGTGTCCGCTGGGGAACATCATACCGGAGTTTAACGACGCCGTTTACAACGAATCCTGGGCCGAGGCATACGAGATCCTGAGCTCGACAAACAATTTCCCGGAGTTTACCGGGCGGATTTGTCCGGCGCCCTGCGAAGCGGCCTGTGTGCTGGGTATTAATCAATCGCCGGTGACGATCGAAAACATTGAGAAAAACATCGCGGAAAGCGCGTTTCGACACGGCGTGGTGAAACCAAATCCCCCCAAAAAGCGGACCGGCAAAAAGGTTGCCGTGGTGGGCTCCGGACCGGCGGGCCTGGCGGCGGCGGCACAGCTTAACAGCGCCGGTCATGCGGTTACGGTCTTTGAAAGAAACGATGCCATCGGGGGATTGCTGCGCTTCGGAATACCGGATTTCAAGTTGGAAAAATGGATCATCGATCGCCGCATCCGGATCATGGAACTGGAGGGAATTCAGTTTCGCACAAACGCCGATGTCGGGAAGAATGTGTTGGTGCGCGAACTGACGGATGAGTTTGACGCAATCGTTCTGGCCGGGGGGTCCACCGTTCCCCGGGATTTGCCGGTGAAAGGTCGCGAATTGAAAGGTGTTCACTTTGCCATGGAATTTCTTACTCAGACCAATAAACGGATTGCCGACATTGCTTATGAGGAAGAAAGTATTTTAGCCCGGGGGAAAAATGTCGTGGTCATCGGCGGCGGCGATACGGGGGCCGATTGCGTGGGGACGGCAATCCGGCAAAAGGCCAAATCCGTCAGCCAGTTCGAGATATTGCCCAAGCCGCCCCGCGAGCGCACCAAATCCATGCCCTGGCCCACATATCCTTCCATTTTAAGAACGACCAGTGCCCACGAAGAGGGTTGTGAGCGGTTTTGGTCGATTTCCACGAAAGAGTTTATCGGCGATGAAAAGGGAAATGTGCGCGCGCTGAAAGTCGTTGACGTGGAATGGGAAGAACCGAAAGACGGCCAAAGACCGGGGTTCAAAGAGGTTGAAGGATCGGAACGTATCGTTCCCTGTGAACTGGTGTTGCTGGCAATGGGTTTTTTGCATCCCCAACATGAAGGAATGTTGGAAAAATTCGGCGTGGAACTTGATTCGCGCGGAAATGTGCTGGCCGACAACTACCAGACGTCGGTGAAAAAAGTTTTTACGGCCGGAGATATGCGTCGGGGACAATCATTAGTTGTGTGGGCAATCAGCGAAGGGCGGGAATGCGCCCGCGCGGTCGATATATACCTGATGGGGAAATCGTATCTTGAGGCAAAAGCGGATTCCCTGATGATGTGCCACGATGTGTTTTAACCTGTAAGGAATTAATTTTCCCCATAACCCGGAATTGGCTGTCAGGGGTGTTTGCCCCGATGGCTTCGTGAGGGACGTCGCTGTTCATGGTCACTTCCTTCTCCGTGGCGAACAACCATACCGATAATTTCCCGGGATTGTATTGCCGGATTATTGCCGGGGAAATTATCGCGGCAGCGAACGGAATCCGACTACCCGGGGAATGTTTTCCGCAAAGCGGGCGGAAAAACGTCCGGGATATTTCAGAACATTGATTATGACCAGGAAAGCGCCTATTAGGGGAGCTATCGAAGCGACGGGAAATATTATTCCGTAACCGGCACGATCAGCGATCATTCCCAGAATTATCCCGGTGATAAAGACGCCCAGGTCCATTGTTCCTGTGATCAAAGCCATAGCGCTTCCCTTAGCGTCTTCCGGAGCCAGAGTATAACCAAGAGAGGTTACAGCCGGGAAAGCAAGTCCCTGGGCATTCCCTGAAAGAAATCCGGCAATTCCCAGGATAAGCAAATTCGGGCTGAAAAAAATCAGCCACAACCCGGCGGCGTATATGATGAAAGAAGGGATTAAAATTCGGCGCCAGCCGATTTGGTCTCCCCATTTTTTCCCAATCAAGCGAATAGTGATCCCGGCCACTGCAAAACCGGTAAAATAGAGACTAAAGCCCTGCAATCCGCGGGCGGTTGCCAAAGGAGCCAAAAAGATCACCGGAGCCGCGAAGGACATGGATAAAAGGGGAGCCAAAATCAAAGGAAACCTCAATTCTCGCGTTTTTAAAGCCGCCGTCAATGTTCGCAGGGAAAAGCCTTTGGACTTTTTCCGGCCTGTCGTTCGCAGAAAAAGGGCTGATATGGTTCCTCCCAACCCGATCAAGGTCATAACTATAAAGAAAATGGCCAGGCCTTGGGTCGCGGTTAGCCATTCTCCCAAAACGGGTCCGATCAAGTTGCCTGCCAAGCCCGAAATACCATACATGGCGATACTTTCATTACGGCGTCCGTAAGGTGCCGTCCGGGCCGCCAAGGTAAAAAAAGCGGTGAAATGAGCGCCGAAACCAAACCCCTGGATGATTCTCAGAACCCAAATCAATGGATGCAATCCCTGATCAAGAAAAACCAGGTAACCGATTGGGGGAAGAGCGATACAGAGGCTTCCGAAAATCAGTATCGGTTGAATCCCGAATCGATCGATCAGCGGACCAATGACCGGTTTTCCCAGGAAAGCAGCCAGGGAATAGACACCGATAAACAACCCTACGATTGCCGCGCTACCCCCTACCTGGGTAATGTAGAGCGGGTAAATAGCGTTGTTGGTAAAATTGAGGGCGATTAAAAAGTTGTAGATCAAAGCAATAAAAAAAGCTTTGGTATACAGACGATCAGGTTCCATTGAATTCTTATTGAATTGTGATCAGTACGGGAAATTACAGTGGTAAAATTTCGGCCGTTAGTTAAAAAGGCACTATTTTGCTGAAGCGGACGCATTTTTCTTTATTGAACCGCTTGATGCAGGTACCGACAGATCCGCGGTTTCACCCCGG
>JALUTR010000216.1 GCA_027021785.1 Fidelibacterota bacterium
CGGAAACCGAATGATTACGGGGTAGAAATACTGGATTCCAGAAATATCACACGACCCTACAAGGTGATCGCGGTAATATATTGTTCCGGTGGTTTGTTTGATAATGATAATGACATAGTGGACAGAATTCGTAAGGAGGCTAAAAAATTAGGGGGCGACGCTTTGATTGATCTGGACAAGAAGACGATCAGCTATTTCAGCGGTTCGGCGGTAAAGGTTTTGGACTTTGTTCTTTTTGATACCATAGTCGATACCGAGTGGGAAGCAAAAGTAATCGCCTGGGGAAACGGGGAGGTAAATCCCGAATAACAATTCAGCAGCAGCAAGAGAGTCGACAATTGGTTACATTTAATGTTCGAGCATATAATTCATAAACTGTTAATAACAGTTACCGCGATTGTGTTTTTTGCTGCTGCTCCTGTTATCAGTCAACAGAATTCCAACTTATTGATCCATGGTGCGGTTCTTACTGACGATAACATACCATTGCCATTTGCAAATGTTATTGTCGAGGGAACCGAAACGGGAACAATTACCGAAAACGATGGATCTTTTCGTCTCCTCTTACCCCCCGCAGATTCAGTAAAAATAAGATTTGATTACATTGGTTATGAGCCCAAAAGACTCCTGTTAACACGAAAAGATTTAACCGGGGAGCCCATAATCATTGTTTTGAACATAAAATCATTGTCTTTCAGCCCGATCGAAATCATCGGAAAATCGACCATGGAAAAAAGTCAACTTATCGAACCTTCCCTGCGGATGATCGGGATTCGTGACTTGCAGTCAGTCCCTTCCATCGGTGGCGGCGATGTATTCAGGGCGCTGCAGAATTTCCCGGGCGTTAATTCATCCAGTGAACTTTCCAATCAATTGTACGTACGCGGCGGGACTCCGGACCAAAACCTGGTGCTGATAAACGGAATCCCCGTTTATCAACCCTTTCATTTGTTTGGTTTATCCTCATCTGTGGACGATGCTGCCATCGAGTATGTTCGCTATTATTCCGGGGGCTTTTCCGTTCGCTTCGGCGATCGTATGAGTTCGGTTCTGGACATCGTCACAAAACCCGGTAGTGATACCCTGACAGCATACCTGGATATTAATCTAATCAACGCCGGAGGAACAGTGTCCGGGTCCCTGGGGGATAAATTACGCTGGCGCGTCACCGGCCGAAGGACCTACCTGGACGCTCTGAGCCGGCCCTTCGGGAAAAAGTTTCCCTATTACTTCTACGACCTGGAAGGGAAAATATCCTTCCTTCCCAACTCACATTCTTTAATAACCCTTAACACATTTGTCTCCGAAGACGATTACAAGGTCGGGTATGATCGAATAATGTATAACAGATTATACAAATACCATCCTGACAAGGCCATCGCGTATGCGGATTCCAATCAATACCGAAAGATCAATAAAAGTCAATTAGGATGGACCAACAGACTCCTGAGCCTGAGGTGGATGAACCGGCATTCACCGGAACACATGAGTGAAGTTACCGTTTATTTCAGTTCTCTGGGCCAGGACCTTTTCAACCGGAAATCATTCATTCCCAATCCGAAAGCATCCAAATCAACCAGGGACGAAGTGCAATATTATAACCGGGAATATTACGATTACAGGAGCGATGCGGCCGTCGCGGAGACGAAACTGGTGGACGTCGGAATTAACCTGTTTCACGAATGGACATTATCCAAAATTTCGGAGGTTTCCCTGGGTAGCGGATATTCCCTACGGAATCTGAATTATACCTGGAATACATCGGATTTTGATATAATCAGTCCCTATATAAATATATTCATGGACTTCCCCCCCGATTCCATGAATACCAATCTGGAACTAAAAACGGTGTATGGTTTCGCGGAGTATATCCTGCAACCGGTGAAAGGGCTTTGGCTGCGGGGAGGGCTTCGTTTAACAAACTACTCCGTCTATTCAAAAACGGCCGTCGATCCAAGGGTCAACCTCACCTGGACATTCAATCCAAACTGGACGGTAAAGCTTAGCTGGGGGCTTTTCAGCCAGGCATTGTCTTCCGCTACGGAGTACGGTTTTTACAATGTAGCCAGTCTTTATTTTCCCAATAAGGTTAATTTTCCGCAAGCCGGTCACACTCTGGCAGGTGTAATTTTTGATAACCGGAATAATCTGCTGCTGGATTTTTCCGTCTATTCCAAATCATTTTCAAACCTGTTGTATTATAATAAAAAGGGAGAAGCGGGCACGGGAAAAGGTGTTTCACATGGAATTGAATTTTTGTCCTCCTACACACCGAATTCATCCGTATTCATACAACTGGCTTACGGGTATTCAATTACTGAAAAAACCCAGGGTGGGGAAAGATTTTATCCCAATTATGACCAACGACATAAAATCAACCTGCGGGCCGGGATTCAGTTAAAACGAAATTGGATGCTGAACGTGAATTGGTCGTTCACCACCGGTCGACCCGGTAACCTGGCTACAAATCTGGCATATTCCGCAGATATTTCCGGAGATGATACGGGAGTATTTATCCAGCCAATACCTTTCGTTTTGGAGCTTCCCAAAAACGTATTTCGCTACCCGGCTTTCCATCGTTTGGATATTTCATTAACGAAAACCTGGTCTCTCAGGAAAGGTCTTTTCTCCGGTTATTTTCAGATCCTCAATCTTTACAATCGGGCCAACGTCGTGTATTATGAAGACATCAAGGAGGAATATAAGGAAGTACCGGACCCCGATCTCCCCGGTCATACCATCACCAAACCGGTCTATACTTCCAGGCAATTTAACGGCTTCCCATTTTTCCCCACCATCGGAATATCTTATGCGTTTTAAACACATTATTACCATAGCCTGGCTCCTTTTCCTGACCTCCGGTTGCAGCACCGAACCGGAATTGAATCCGGATAAATTACATGAATACCGGTTTATTCTCTGTACACTCAATATGACGCCCGGCAGGTACGGGATTCCTGAGCAAAACTTCGTCCAACAAGTTAGTGTCCAGAAAGTACGCTACCTTATCGACTTGGTTTTCAATCCCGACAAAGAACAAACCTTTGGCGTTAATGACGCGGAAGTCTCCATAATCGGCCCCGACTCCACTTTTCACTTCAAAAATATCGGAAACGGTTTGTATGAATATGCGCGCCAGGATACGATTACACCTTTCCGATACGGCGCCCAATATTCCCTTAAGGTTATTTTCCCCGATGGAACAGAAGCTGTGTCGACGATTACTACGCCTATGATTTATTTCGAACCGAAAAAAGACACCATTCGGGTGCAACCCGATAGTGTCACCTCGTGGACGTATCCACCGGAAGGCGGACGATACCCTTTAACATATACCGGAGCGCATTTCAGTGATACCATATTTTTCCGCATTACCGAAGGATCCGTATTAAACAGCCCGGCTCCCTCCATTTTCTTATCAGGCCATTCCTGGAATACCGAATCCTTTTGGGTAGCGATGGACACAACTGCAGAATCACTTATCTTCCGGACCGCCGCCGATAAACCCGGCGATTTTGTTAACCGTAAAGTGATTGGATCGTATATGGTCTTTCATCAGGGATTTATCGATTATAACAATATGACAAGAGATGATTCCTGGCCGATAGAGAATCTTGAGGAAATATCAAATATCAATGGAGCTTTTGGAATATTTACCGCGCCTCCTTATGACATTAATAAACAATATATTTTAGCCTTGAAAAAGTAACCGACAAATAAAACCGACAAGGGAGTTCACATGTTTGTAATATTACCTTCAACACAGCGATTGACAACCCTGAAAAAAATGAAACAAACATTCATTTTTTTCGCCTTTCTTTCGTTCCTTAGCGCCGAAAACGGAAAAGTCCCGCTCATCGACCTGCACTACGTCATAGCTCCTGCTCCAAATTTTCAGTACGCGTCAAATGAAAGCGGCAATAACCGGGATTACACTTTCGGCCTTTCGTTTCCGGTACCAAAAAAACAAAACTTCCGCTTCGGAATCGATATCATGCTGAAATCGTGGACGGCTTACCGGCTTTACCGGTTTGAGCAGGATTTATTGTACGAAAACCAGAGTGTCGGCAATACGGATGAACTGTTTGAACACAGCCTTTTGGGAGCGGCGCCATATCTGAGCGGGACAATCAATAATAAGGGCGATTTCTGGGACAAAGCAACTTTTTCATTTGGAGTTTTGGCGGGTCACCCCGATACGCCGAATAAGGTATGGCTCAAGAAATGGGGGAAAATAACGGACAGGATTGTGTTTACACCGTTCCTCCGACTCGAGCGTCCCCTGATTGCAAAGTATCCGTGGATCATCGGAATGGCCCAGTTTTATTATGTGCCCGGAGCGGGGCTCGTCTCCTCGTTGTTGATCGGCGCGGATGTCAGATTGTGGTGAGGGGAGCGAGGGGGAAAATCGGCGGGATCAATATCCCCCGGGCGAAAACGGCCATAAAAGGGGGATAAGAAAACTGGCGGTAATCCACAGCACAATCGACAGCGGCAATCCAACCCGCATGTAATCGGTGAATTTATACCCGCCGGGGCCATAAACCATCAGGTTGGTCTGGTACCCCACCGGCGTGATAAAAGAAGACGAAGCAGCAAAACAAATGGCGAAGATAAACGGACGGGGGTCCAATCCCATTTTGGCGGCCATGGTCAGGGCAATCGGTGTCATGATAATCGCGGTGGCGGCATTGGACGAAACTTCGGTCATAATCAGCGTGATCAAATACAGCACAGCCAACATGATGTTGGGTTGAATCGATTCCGGGAAGCGGGTCATCAGATTGTACAGGTTGGTCCCTACCCAATCGGCCGTGCCGCTGGTCTGAATTACCTGTCCCAGGGGAATCAGGGCGGCGATCAGGATAATTACCTGCCAACGGATGGCGTAGTATGATTCATTGGGCGTGATCAAGCCGAAAACCAACAAAACCGCCACTCCGATGATGGTTCCTTTCAGGATGGTTGTATACCCGACGGCGGCCAAGCCGATAATGCTTAAAATAACAACAATGCTTAACCACCAGAAACGCTGTTTCCGTAAAGTAACATCTATTTCCTCCATGACGATGAAGTCACCGGTGGAGGCAAGGGCGCGTATTTTTTCCCGCGGTCCGTAAACCAACAACGTATCGTACGCCGCCAGTAAGACATGGGCGATCTTTCTCCGGAATAATTCCCCCTCCCTCCGGATCGCCAGCACAAAACAGCCGAAGCGGCGACGAAAATTCACTTCTTTCAAACTCTTACCGACCAGGTCGGATTTGTCGGTCAGCAAACATTCCACCAACACATTATTTTCACGTAAAAGTTCACTGTGGGTCAATTTCTGATCCGTAAGCATGGCCACCTTTTCCACTTCCTTCAGTCGCAGGAAATTATCCAACGCGCCACGAATGAAAAGAATATCTCCGGCCTGTAGTTTCGTGTCGCGGATATTGGTGGTAATGGTTTTATCGCCACGGAGAATATCCAATACGGTCACGTCGTAATTCTTATTAAGTCCCCGCTGCAAACAGGTTTTACCTACCAGGGGAGAATCCGGCAGGACTTTCACCTCGGTCAGGAAACCACCCATGTGGAAACTTTTGGTCAAACTTGATGTGACGGTCCTCGAAGGCAGCAGTTTGTTCCCAAGCAATAGGATATAGGATAACCCGATAACCAGTTGAATCGCGCCGTAGCGCGCGAACTCGAACATCCCAAGTGGAATTTGATTGTCAGTTTTAACGAAAATGGAATTCACCAGTAGGTTGGTGGAGGTGCCGACCAGGGTAAGGGTTCCCCCAAGAATGGCGGCATAGCTAAGGGGAATCAATACCTTGGACGGACTGATCCGATAGGATTGCGCGATCCGCATGGTGATGGGAATAAATATGGCGACAACGGCGGTATTATTAACAACCGCGGAAGCTAAGGCAATGCTAAGCAGGTAAACGGTCAATCCCAACACCATGGAACGATTGAAGAGCTGGTTGATTTTTACAATCAAATATTCCAATACGTGCGTTTTCTGGATGGCATTACTCAATACAAACAGTAAGGCAATGGTAATAACCGCCGGATTCGAGAAACCTGTAATGGCATCATTTGGCGATACCAATCCGGCGATCAGCAAGATTCCCAGGATGGTAAATGCCGTTACATCAATCGGCAACGCTTCCGTCACAAACAGGATGAAACCCAGGGTAACTATACTTAATACAACGGCAATTTCGACAGTCATAAGAAAGATCTAATAATTACCTGCAAAACGGAAAACGATATCCATTGGTGCTGTGCCATGATCGGAAATTTAACTCTAATTGTAACTTAACTGTAATTCCCTTTTTACCCGGATTATCCCCTTATGAATCGGGATTCTTATTGTCAGACACGAATTGCACAAATTTTTCGAAGGAATATGAAACCGACTATATTTTTGTTTTCAGACATCCAACAAGGCTAAGTGACAGGTCAAGGCAAAGGAAATTGAACAGTGGCATAACTTGGTACGTCGGAATTCATCATAAAAATTGTATTATGTTTCCCGTCATTTCAACGGTGAATGAACGGTCGGCGCCCCTGCGGGTATTAATTGGCACGTATTCGATTCAGAAGATTAACCCCGGATATATCGTTTATCGTAATCAAATTCTTCCTACTGATGTACGCATCACTTGCAAAATCGGCATAGGCTTTCAAATTGCATGCGTGAAACCAAATATACGAATTTTACGAAAGAATTATTTTATTAATAACGCTCTTGACCGGAAAACATGATCCTGCGGGGTCTCCCAACAATCCCCTCCATCAAGAGGGGTGGCCCCGAAGGGGACGGGGTGTGTACCGGATAATTGCATTTTCACCGACGCTTTGGTTTGCGATGGTGTTTTATCACGAGGGTACGAAGTGGTTTTATTGAAGATTGACAATTGTCGATCGAAAATTTCTGGATGCCAAAAACTTTTCATTTCATTTCCTTCGCGGTGAATAACCGCAAAGATCCAGAGCACGCAAAGAGATTTTTTTAATGTTTTTTTCTTGAGTCAAATAATGCTTTCGTACTTTAATAAACCTTCGCGTCCTTGGCATCTCAGCGGTAAAGCCGGAAACCCGTCAGGAAAAAGGCCAGAATATGGGGATGAATATAATGGCGGCTATCCAGAGCGCAACAGCCAACGGCAAGCCGACCTTGATATAGTCGGTAAACTTATACCCCCCCGGGCCATAGACCATTAGATTGGTTTGATAACCAACCGGGGTTACCAACGAGGCCGAAGCCGCGTAACAAATCGCGAAGATGAAAGGACGGGGATTCAGACCCATTTGGGATGCCATTACCAGGGCAATGGGGGTCATGATGATAGCCGTCGCCGCGTTGGATGACACTTCCGTGAGAATCATTGTTAACAAATAAATAAACGACAGCAACACAATGGGTTGATACTGGTCGGGGAAAATACCGATCAACCGGGACAATCCCCCGCCGATCCAATCGGCCGTGCCGGTACTCTGGATTACATAACCCAGGGGGATCAGGGCCGCAATCAGGACGATAACCTGCCAGTGGATGGATTGATAGGCTTCATTGGGACGCAGGACCCGGAAGATCAGGAGAATTACCACACCGACCAAGGTCCCTTTGAGAATCGGTACCCACCCTAAAGCGGCCAACATAACCGCCAGAACAATAACAACTGCACTTAACCACCAAAACCGATGCTTCTTCAATGTCGCGTCGATTTCCTCTAATACGATAAAATCTCCGGAGGCTGCCAGTTCATTGATTTTATCACGTGTCCCATAAACCAATAATGTATCGAATACATTCAAAATCACATGGGAAATCTTCCTTCGTAAAATGGTTCCTTCCCGGCGAATCGCCAATACGAAACACCCGAATTTTTGTCTGAAACCGGTATCTTTTAAACTCTTTCCAGGCAAACCGGATTTTTCCGTGAGCAAACATTCAACCAGGATATTGTTCTCGTTCCGCAATTCCTCATGGGTAAGTTTTTCATCGGTTAACATGGTGATTTTTTCAATTTCCTTCATTCTCAGGAAGTCATCCAATGATCCCCTGACAAAGAGCACATCCCCTTCCTTTAAAACCGTGTCGCGAATGTTGGTGGAAATCAATTTATCGCCCCGCAAAATATCCAGAACAATAACATCATAATTCTGGTTAATACCACGTTCCAGGCACGTTTTCCCCACTAACGGCGAATCTTTCGTGATTTTCACCTCGGTCAGATAGCCTCCCATGTGATAGCTCTTCGTCAAACTTGAAGTCACCGTTCTTGACGGCAACATACGATAAGCAAAAACGATGATATAGACCAACCCGATCGCCAGTTTGATTCCACCGAACCTGGCAAATTCAAACATCCCCAATGGTGGATAATCGGTGCTTTGGAGCAAAATCGAATTGACCAATAAATTCGTGGAAGTACCCACCAGGGTCAGAGTTCCGCCCAATACGGCGGCATAACTCAGGGGGATTAGAACCTTCGAGGGGCTGATACGATACTTATGTGCCAGCCGGATCGTTACCGGCATGAATATCGCCACAATGGCGGTATTATTCACGACGGCGGAAGCGATCGCGATGGAAACGAGGTACAGGGTTAATCCCAGGGTCTTGGACCGCCGCGCGAGTTTATTGAGATGTAAAACCAGATATTCCAACAGGCCGGTCTTTTGCAAAGAGTGGCTCAGGATAAACAACGCGGCGATGGTAATTACCGCCGGATTGGAGAAACCTTTTATACTGTCTGCCGGGGACAATAATCCCGATACCAGTAATATCCCCAAGACCGTAAGCGCCGTAACATCAATAGGCAATGCTTCCGTTACAAACAAAATGAAGGCTAACCCGATGACAAACAGAATGAAACCGATTTCTATGGTCATTCGTAATCTTTCAGTTACGCACGTTTATTTTCATCCGGCCTTCGTCTAACAAGATCCGGGAACCGATCGCAGGCGGCGGAGCAGTCCCCCGGCGGGTCTGTTTTTTTTGTGCATCTTTCATCTCCTGGAGAACGGGTATCGGCTTCCCGGCATTTTCATTACTTGTTCCCCTTCCCAAACTAAAGACGTCTCTCTTCTCCCGCGCCCCGGATTTTTTAACTCAGTTAAAACGAATTACAATAAGAATGTCGGGATACGGGTTACCACAATTGCTTCTCCCGCGACCGATCAAGGCATTAAATCAGATTTGAACTTCATCGATTTGTTTGGGATCAAGGTTCTCCTGAGCGTATTTCAGGTAGATTTTTTCTTTCACGAAAACCTCAAAGAGATCGGGATCGATGTGGGCGTCGTTTTTCATGAAGCCGAGAATGCGCATCGCCTGACTCAACGTTTTTCCTTTTTTGTACGGCCGGTCGCGGGCGGTAAGGGCCTCGAAGATATCCGCGATCGCCATTATCCGGGCCTGGATGGACATTTCATTCCTGGTCAATCCTTTGGGATACCCGGTTCCATCCAGTTTCTCATGATGTCCGCCGGCAAATTCGGGGACATTCTGCAGGTTTTTCGGATAGGGCAATTGGGTCAACATGTGAATTGTTTCCACAATATGATTATTGATTATTTTCCGTTCTTCATGCGTGAGGGTTCCGCGATTAATGTTGAGATTGTACACCTCATTATCGGTCAGGAACGGTTTCCATTCGCCGTTTTCCTTCCAGCGATACCCGGCAATCTTTTCCACCCGCTTCTTTTTTTCCTCACTCATAAATTCTCCGCCGATATTGGCCTCCCGTAAAAACTCCATATCATCGTCCAACCGGGCAATTTTCGCCCGATACTTCTCTTTTAATTGTTTCAGCGCCGCTTCGCGATCGGCTTCATTCAGGGTGTCATCGGACATGAGTCTCAATTTACGCTTGAGATATTTTATTTCTTCATCTCGTTTCAATACCTCAAACCGGGTGGAAACGGTATGGATACGATCGTATATTGTCTCCAGTTTTGTCGCTTTATCGACGACATACTCGGGGGTTGTGACCTTACCGCAATCGTGCAACCAGGCGGCGATTTTCAACTCATACATTTCCTCTTCGCTGAAATGAACATCCGCCAGGGGACCTTCCTTCACGTTATTCACGGCTTCGGCCAACATCAGCGTAATAATGGGCACGCGTTCGCAATGTCCACCGGTGTACGGTGATTTGGCATCAATGGCTGAGGCGATTAATTTGATGAAAGACTCAAATAAAACCTGTAGTTCCCGCATTAAATTCTTATTGGTGATAGCCACTGCGGCCTGACTCGCCAGTCCTTCCACCAATTGTTGAACTTCCTTTGAAAAGGAAATTGTATCGCCGGTTTTCGGATCCTTGGCATTTAACAGTTGCAGCACACCGATGATCTCATCCTGATGGTCCTTCAGAGGCACCGTAAGAAAGGACTTCGAACGGTAGCCGGTTTTTTTATCGAACATTTTCGTCCCGGAAAAATCAAACCCTTCCGCTGTGTATGCGTCCTCGATATTCACCGTTTCTCCGGTCAACCCGACATAGGCCGCGATCATGCTTCTGTTGGGAGAACCGTCTTCCTGATACAGACGAACAGGATAAAACGGAATTTCTTTCCCCGACGTTCCACCCATGTGAAAATTAAGTGAATCGGTCATCATGATGGCAAAACGCAAGCGTTGATCTTCGGTCATCATGTACAATGTTCCGCCATCGGCATTGGCGATTCGCTTGGCTTCCAGGAGAATCATCTCCAACAATTTATCCATGTCCTTTTCCCGGGACAGTGCCAGTCCGATTTCGGACAACTTCTCGATTTGCGCCCGAAGTTCGCGGATATATTCCTTAATACCTTCCGGGGTCGATTCCAGCAGTTGTTTAATTTCTTCCGCGGTAAGGGAAAATGCGGTATTCTTTGTTTTATTCATACACCATCCAATTTCTTATCTGATGAAAAACTTACGACTGGGGTGATCGATTCTCAACGGTTACTTCATCTTTATTTGCAACCGATAAAATGATTTCCGTGGAATTTATCCGTTTCGGAATTATTAACCCAACTTTTTCGACAGAGAAAGTCGTACCTGATGATGCCGGAGCGTTCGGTCCCGGAGATGGGAAATGTGGTGGGACTTCAGACGAAGCATTGCGACCGTCGGGGGAAGTCGGTAACCGGGGAAACAGACGCCCGGTCCTCCCCCGACCGGCGGACCAGGCGTCCGTTCCTTTAATCACACCGGATATTCAACCGGTTTCCTTATTATTTTTTATAATTCGCGTTTCACCGTGTTGTATTGTAAAGAATTCACTTTCCCGCATTCCGGCTTTTTCGCGTTCTTCTTTCAACAATTCCACCGGTTCCGTCACCGGTTCGTCCGACAGGATAAATGTACCGTAATGGATCCCGACCGATTGTCTTGCCCGGACGTCCTTATGCACCTGAATTGCCTGAGCGGGATTTACGTGAATGGGCAACATGAACCATTCGGGTCCATAGGACCCGATCGGGATAGCCGCCAAATCAAAGGGTCCGTATTTAATACCAACCTCACTGAATAAAGGACTGTGACCGGTATCTCCGGCAAACCAGAAACGCTGTTCGGTACCGATGATCGCCCAACTGCTCCAGAGCGTTCTGTTCCGATCAAAAGGACTTCGGCCGGAAAAATGTTGGGACGGCGTACATACGATTGTAACGCGACCCAACTGATACTCCTGCCACCAATCCATTTCAATCACGTTGGTTATGCCCCTTTTAACAAACCACCGTTTAACACCCCGGGGGACAAACCAAACGGGTTGGTTGCCCAGGGCTTTCACGGTGGCTTCATCCAGGTGATCGTAGTGGTTATGGGAAATAACCACGGCATCGATCGCCGGCAACGCTTCAGGGGGGAAAGGAACCGGTGTGAAACGCCTGGGGCCGAATAATTGGGACGGGGAACAACGTTCGCTGAAAATGGGGTCGGTCAGAATGGTAAGCCCTTCAATCTGCACCAATAACGTGGAATGTCCAACCCAGGTTATCGTCAATTCGTTCGGTTTACTGTTGATTATGTCCCATTTCGGTTCAATTACAGGGAAAAGATCCCGGGCGGAGGAAAAAGATGGGACTTTTCCTATCCGGTTAAACTGCCATTTAAGGAGGCCCGAAAACTGGTTTCCTTGTCTCAGTCCCGGATTTTGAAAACGGTTCGATTTGTTTCGGTTCATATCCATTCTTTGTGGCAATATCGATAAACTCAATAATACACTGCTTATTAACGAAATAAAAAAGGTTGCCAAAACCATTCTGAACATTATCATATTCAAATACGACCGACCTTGACAGCCACTTATTTTACCTGAAATTTCAGGCTGGGGATCAATAAAGACACCAATGGTCCGTTTTTAAATGTCCGATCAGGCTGAGACGCAAGCTGAAACAAGGGGAATCGAACCTTGGTGTAACCTTGTGATAGGTCAGGATTCATTGCAAAAACCGGAAACCAATGACCTCATTTGTTACGGGTAATATCACCGGTATTGGATTATCCACATCGATCGTCCGCGTGACATCAATTCATGTTAATTGTGTTATGTTTTTCTTTATTGAAAACATGCTCATCTGTTTTGTGTCCCTTAGTAAGTCCGGGGCTACGCTCTGCAAGTAACTTTACCTGAGCTCTTTTCAATTTTAATGTGCCTGTGAACTATTTTTACACCAGTTAAACTTTATACGATACACGAACTATACGGTACGGATTACGATTGTTGTTTAATTTGTTCGTTGATGATAACCCGGGCTACGCTCCGATGTGTTTTCCACTGGGCGTATCTCGGTTCATTTTTGAATATATTTTTTTATTTTATCCATCATCTCCCGGCGGTTAATCGGCTTGGACAAATAGTCATTACACCCGGCGCCCATACAATTTTCCCTGTCCCGGGCAAAAGCATGGGCAGTGGTGGCAATGACGGGAACTCCTTTCCAGCGATCAAAAGTCCGCAAGTAACGGACCAGGTCCAACCCGTCTTCGTCACCTTGCAAGGATAAATCCAAAAGGATCAAATCAACCGGTTTGGTTTCCATTTTTTGTTTTGCCTCCGCAACTGAAACGGCAAAACAAACATCGTATTCATCTCTCAGTAAAAATGACATCAATAATTGCGTGTTTTTATCATCCTCGACAACCAATACCACCGGTTTCTGTTTTTCATTAGCAGACATCATAAGATACTAATCAGTTCATTTACACGGTTTTCATTATTCGTATTCCCTGGGTGTTTTCTTTGCAATTCAGATCTCCCCCAACCAATGGGATTTAAATTATTGGGTAGCTAAACAATGATTTGACAATGATTTCCATTAATAGCATAACGAGTGAATTTACCCCATCGGGAAAAAAGACCCAAACTGTATTGCGCCTGTCGGCTATGACAGAAAGACGACAATCCAAACTTACTATTATAATGTAAATAACCGCCGGTCGTGATTTCTGTTATTCTGCTTTGCATTAAACAACCGGATCAGAAGGCGTAAGTCAGGTTGGCCGTGGCAATGATATTGTTGTTTTTCCCCTGGACGGTTGAACTGCGCCGGTATTCGGTGATCATGTTCGCGGTGAGATTGTCAATGAGTGAGAATCGAAAACCACCTCTTATCCCAAAGCGTGTTAAATCCGTCTGCCCGGCTCCGGAAGTGTAATTTACTCCTCCAAGCAGGTTAAGCTTCCGGTTAAACAATCCGTATTCGGCATCAAATTTCAGGCTCGTAAACGTTTGCCTGGCTATCATTCCCGGACCGATGCTGAATTCACTGGCGTTGGAAGTAATGTTGATGGAGGTCTTCAAGGGAATTGCGAAGCGGGAATTAATCGTCAGGTTATATACACTGGAAGTTAATCCCGGATCGATAAAAGTGGTATCGAGATCCCGGTTGTCATACAGGTCATTTTTTTCCAGATTAACAATAGTTCCCGAAATATCGTGTTGCATATCAAAGGCGTTAAAACGGTAATTCAAGGTCGCCGTAACGTTTGCGGTCTGAGTATTCTCACGATTATCCGAGTAATTTATCTCACCTGTCGATTGATTAACCAGTGTATCCAGGTAAGTTATTCCATTATTGCGCCCAAATATTCGAAAGCTCAGGTTTACCGTGGGTAAATTCGGTCCCGGAAGAAAGGTCAAATTCGTTAAAATCGTATTCTGGCTGGTAACATTGGTAACCGCTGTGGAAATGTTATCATCCTGGTATTTGTAAAGTAATGTCAGGAGTAATCGATTTTTAAACAACTGAATTTTATCACTTATCGAGAACTCACGATTATTGTTTAACAGGTAGGGATTTGCCAGCGACATAAATTCCGGTCCGACCTGTGAATATTCGGCTACAATATAGTGGCCAAAATAATTCAGCTTCGCGCGCGTACGCATTGCTATCGAAGGCATGCTTAAAACAGCTTCGCCGAAGGAAACCTTACTGCTGTCGCCAAATATGGAAATATCAATGGGTGAAAGAGGTGACATATTCTGGTTTATAATGAAGAAATCCTTTACGTCTTTCGGATCGAAGGGAAGTTCATCCAAATCAAGCGAACCGGCGAGATTATTATCAAGGGTATCGTCCAATAGTGTATCCAATTGTGCCTTGGACATGGCGCCGTCCCAGATATCGCGGTTCAGCATACTAAACGCCAACTCTCCTTCCAGCAATATTCGCTTGTGGTCCAGGTAAAAACCCAAATCCGTACCCAGGACAATATTGTCCTGTGGCGCGGGGCCTTCCCAGTCGGATTGTTTTGCCAATTGGACGGAAAGATTCGGAACGTCGCCCATGGCGATCAATTCCGAATAGGTATAAATACCGGCGGCTATTCCGAGAGTATCACTGGTAAGTTCAATCCGGGCATTATTCAGATCTTTTTTAACGCTTGTCATATCGTCGCGAACTTTTACCAGGCTTAACCCCAATTGGAAGTTTTCACCCCTGCCAAAGCTGAGTCGCCCCCCCTTTAATTCCTGGCGAAACGTGTAGCCTTTACGGTTCAACTCCATAACCAGTTGATCACCCTCCCTGGTGAACTTTTCCAGGGAATACGATTCATTCGTACCAAGCCCACCCTGGACGGCACGGTTAATATCGCCCTGAACATAATGAAAGTTGATGACGCCCAGTTTGAAATTGGCATCCACTCCCCGCACACGCTTCCCATCGACCATGAATCTGCTTAATTTAGGATTCGTATCGCCAATATTTAAATCCAGGTAACGGCCTAACGATACCCCGAATCCGAAACGGTTCCGGGGTTGGATCAAAGGATCTTCCTCGGTTGTAATCTTGATATTCGTTTTAAAGCGCAACCAGTCCCCGTAAGAACCGTTCAGGTTGATTCCGAATTGACCAACCGCCAATTCTTCTACTTCGTATTTATCGTACCGGTATCCGGTGGTAACTCTCCCGCCAAGTTCGAATAAATCGGCGGCACGTTGTTTTCCGGCCACCTGGAAAGTCCAGGTTTTCGTCACGGGCGGACGACCTTCCTCGCCCCGGACAAAAATTCGAATTTCATGCTTTCCCGGAGTCATTACCGACGGCGTATATGAAATCATATCGGCATCAATCATGGCCCGACTGGTTAAATCCTGTCCGTCAATGTAAAGACGCACATTGGCAGGGTTCACTTCTCCCAATTCGAAAAAAGAGGCCGCAATCAGCGCTTCGGTTTTAAGAACCGTCGAACCGGGTTCCGGACTGAATATCTGAATTGACTGGGCACACAAACCCGACAAAAGAAATAACGAAAGAACCAATCTTTTCATGGTTCTATCGATATTGAATAACAATGGTTTTAATGTTGCCATTCTCATCCTCAATCTCAAAACGAAGTTCATGTTGTTCAGGTCCTTCCCCGTCTTCTTCACCGAAATCCGGAATATCAGACTCCTCGGTCATCGTCACATTCAGGTCGCCATCAGGAGTGGAGTTAGCGGTTTCGCCTTCATTTACGGTGGCGCTTTGGCCGGTCGAATTGTTGGTTACCACAATGCTCCCAATCAGAGTGATGAACAAATCACCAAAAACGGGATCCGAAATAACAATAATATCGGTACCCTTTACCGACGCCACGGAAGTCGGGGTGGCAATGATGAATTCCTTGCCTTTTTGTTTGGATACGGATGCCATCATCGTTCCGTACGATAAGGATACGCGCTTAATAATGCCCTCCGCCGTCTTTTCCCCGCCGATTAAAAACTCGGCATCGTTGCGGACTTTAATTGTCGTCTTATCATCGAGATACATGGCGACGGCAAAACCGTCCTTTCCGGTACGAATCACGTCTTCATTTACCAGACCTGTTCCCCGTTTCAGCGGTTCCACGAGCTTTGTCTCGGCCTGGATTAATTTCACGTCCCCCTTGGCCTTCATGACAATTGCCACTTTACTGCCGGCCGTTAAGACCGTAGC
The DNA here is from genome assembly GCA_027021785.1 of Fidelibacterota bacterium. Taxonomy (GTDB): domain Bacteria; phylum Fidelibacterota; class Marinisomatia; order Marinisomatales; family JAADGP01; genus JAADGP01. The sequence continues at coordinate 16,417 of JALUTR010000216.1, forward strand.
CAACATAATTGATAATATAATCAGCCGTTTCATTCTTCCACCTCCACCGAAATAACTGTAATCGGATGATAGGTAGTATTCCCTAACGAATCGGTCTCGGCCACTCCCTGAGTAAGAAGTGACTGAATTACGGACAGATCGACACTGTTACCGTCCAGGATGATATTTCCATTGGTGGAATAAGCGGCATAAGGTTTCCCGGATCCGAATAAGGAGTTAAACTGTTCATCACCAATCAACGATTGCAGGGTTATCATGACCGGATCGGTAAGGACACCGGCTCCGCTTTCCGCACCTTCCGAAGCGGTAAAATCCTTCACTTTAAAAGCAAAGATTTCACTGAGTATCCCATCCATTCCGGCGGTGGTGTCCAATACTTTCAGGACCTGCCACACATAGACTTTTCCCGGTTCCAATTCACCGGCATCGGTAGCCGGATATTGAAACGAAGTTACACCGCGCCCTACCGGATACCAACCCTGGTTTTGATCAAGTGGTAACCTGGTTAAGGATTCAATAGCTTCCTCCACGGTGGCATGTTGCCCCGGAATAAACTCAGCCACGCGAATGTAAAACATACATCCCTCCGGTATATTACACGGATCTGATTCCCACTGCAAAACCGGATAATTTGTATAAACTTCATTAATCGACGTGTCGGCTAAGGTGATGCTGCCAGGGGTCATTAACTGCAGGTAAGTCGGCGTTGAAACATTGATTACCTCTTCACGTTGGACAAAAATATCATTCGGGTCATCGCCGTTCATGATAGAGACGATAAAACGGTAAATACCATCCGGTAAACGTCCGGATTGTACTACTGTGTTAAACAATTCTTCAGCTTCACCTATCTCGATTCGCTCTTCGATGGTAACTCGGAACGGTACCCGGTTACCCTCCACGTCATAGATTTCCCTGGTATCAATGGTCAGATCCTGGTTATTCAGGACAATTGGCGCCTTCAACCAGAACGGATCGGTTACCATGCGAATAAGCGGTTCATCATACATATTTAGCGTCTCTGAATTAATCTGAATCTCGAATTCTATTATAACCGATGTGCTGTCTTCTTCGGTCGATAAAGTGGCGTTAAAAATAGGAACATTCGAGCTCCCGGTGTTCAAATCGATCGAACTTACGTAATAGGTCACATACGGTGTAAAATCAATAATCAGTTGAACGGGGCCGGATCCCTGACCAAAAGCTACCGCGACGGCGATCAAAAGCCATAATGGTCCTCTCTTCATAATATCTCCTAGGATTACGTTATTTAATTGCTACACCCTTAAAGCCTGGGCAATAAGGTAATACAGTCAATATTATTATAAAAGATTAATTCCGGCTTTGGTGACACGCCGCACAAGAACGTGATACGCGAAACGTGTCGGAATGTAGTGGATATCCCAACGGAGAGAAAACGTAATTTGTGGATGCGGAAAAAAGCCTATCATTCTGAGGCCACCGTAGCGGGGAATTATTCTTTTTACCATTACAAGTATTCTGGCAATCCAATAACGAATAAGTGATCTATTACCGGCAGACATTAATTACAAGTATCAAGTGTCCCCGATAACGCCTCCTTCCGGAAATCAAACCACTACCATACCGGATAGCCAAAGGAATTTCCTGTTCCTTCAGGCAGATTCTCACTATTTTCACTCCTGAATCTTTTTCTTTCACCCATGCCTACGACATACGATTACATCATTATCGGATCGGGATTTGGCGGGTCAGTCTCCGCTTTAAGGCTGGCTGAAAAAGGATACAGTATCGCGGTCATCGAACAGGGAAAGCGCTATTACCCGACCGACTTTCCAAAAACCAACTGGAACCTGCGTAAATATTTCTGGCTGCCCCAATTTGCTTTGTACGGTTTTCAGGCCATGACCCTGATGAAGGACGTGTTTATTCTTCACGGAGCCGGAGTCGGCGGGGGCAGTCTGGTCTACGCGAATAACTTATTAATCCCCCCCGATGACGTGTTCAACGATCCCGCCTGGGGCGGCCCCGGCTGGAAGGAAAAATTGGCGCCCTATTACGAACGGGCCCGCAAAATGCTCGGCGCGACCCCCAGCAAGGTCGTCGCCAAAGCGGACAAACTTTTACAGGAATGCGCCGCGGAAATAGGAAAGGGGGACACCTTCCATGTGAACGATGTGGGGGTATTCTTCGGCGAACCGGGAGTTACCGTACCGGATCCCTATTTCAAGGGGCAAGGTCCCGACCGGACAGGATGTATGCTATGCGGCGGGTGCATGGTCGGGTGTCGTTACGGCGCGAAAAATACCCTGGATATGAATTACCTTTATTTCGCAGAAAAATTGGGCGTCGGGATTATCCCCGAAACATGCGTCATCGATGTTCGCCCCCGGGGCGATCAGGGGTATCTTCTTACGACCGAACGGGTTACCGGTGTCTTTCGTCGCAGACAAACATACTTCTCAAAAGGGGTTATTTTTTCCGGCGGGGTCATGGGCACGGTAAAATTATTGTTAAAATGCAAAACCAACGGTTCCCTGCCCAATCTTTCGGACCAATTAGGGAATTTCGTTCGCACCAACAGCGAGGCCCTTGTCGGAGCCAAAGCACGCGGGAAGGACGTCGATTATTCCCAGGGGATTGCCATTACTTCCGGAATTTATCCCGATCCCGACACACATATCGAAGCCGTTCGCTACGGCAAAGGACAGGATGCCATGTCCGGGCTGGCCACGATCCTGGTCGGCGGAGGCAAACCGTGGCCCCGTCCCCTGCGCTTCCTGGGGAACATTATTCGTCACCCCATCAGATTCCTGAGATCTTTGTACCCTTTTGGATGGGCGCAAAGAACCACGATTCTGTTGGTGATGCAAAAAATAGACAACTATCTCCGTTTCGAATACAAACGCCGCTGGTGGCGACTTGGTGGTAAATCCATGAATTCCGATTGGAACACCGAAAAAAAGGTCCCCTCCTACATCCCGGTGGCTAACGAATTTGCGGAGCGTCTGGCAAAAAAAATGAACGGCGACGCGTTCAGTGTGTTACCGGAAGTTTTGTTCGACACCTCTTCCACGGCCCATATTTTAGGCGGTTGCAATATGTCCGAATCCCCGGATCAGGGCGTAATCGATTATTCAGGCAAAATCCATAATTATGACAATCTCTATGTAGTGGACGGCTCCATCGTGCCCGTCAATCTCGGCGTAAACCCCAGCCTCACAATTACGGCTCTGGCCGAATATATCATGGATCAATTCCCCGAGTACGACAACCATCCTGGTTGTCGTCTTTAATCAGTGTACTGAACAATTAACTGTTGTCGTCAAGCAGAGATGCTTGACGTACACGTGCGACAACCATCCCTGGTTGTCGACGTAAATCAGGGCACCGGACAACTGACAGTCGTCAAGCAAGCCTGCTTGTCGAAGTAACACATAGGCGGTGCTTCACGTGCAGGATGCCTGAGACACTTTTTATTTTAATATGAGCATTTTCTTCGTTTCCCGGAACCCGCTTCGCGTCCGGAGCCGGTAAAAATAAACTCCGGATGTGTAGTCTGACGCATCGACAAAAATCACATGCGGTCCCGGATTCTGCTTCGCATTTACCAGGGTATTAATCTTTCTACCGGAAATATCAAAAATATCGAGAAAAACATATTCGGGATCGATCAACATATATCTAATAACGGTAGTGAATCTGAAAGGGTTGGGAAAGTTTTGGAACAGTTGCAACCGAATATGGAGCGTATCATCCGGGTAGGGGCCGCCCCAGGGCTCCGGATAAACATCAGGCGGATAAAAACTACGTGCATTTGAAACGAGATCGGCCAAACCTTCCCCCAATACGACTGCGATCCTGAAGGATAAGGTATCACCAACTTTCAAATCGTAGGGCCCGAACGACAAAACAAAATGACTTCCTTCGTAGTTTACCTGATTGTCCATTATCTCACCGCCGGCCATTAATTCGCGGTATTTCTCACTGTCGGAATAAGGAACAATTCCCGGCGGGCCATTGCGATTGTTACCATACTTGAACGTCCAGTTTATCGAATCCGCGGCCAGGTATTCATCCGCTTGATCCGGGAATATCTGAAATCCGATGGGACTGATCGCCTGGCCATCCGTACCACCGGGGCCATCCAATCCGACTGCCATATTCAAGTCTCCGTAAAACAACGCCCTGTCGTCAGGTACATAGCAATCAAAGGCGCTGCAATTAATGCCGACCCTGGGAACCACCCAATAAGTAAAGTAGACCCCTTTCAAATCCCACCTGGTAGGGATAACATAAAAAGAAAGAACGATTACATCTTCAAGCAGAGAACTGCTCCAGGCATAGCTGGTTTGGATTACGTCAATATATAACGGCTTATGATCAGGAACTATTAAAGCGGCTTCATTATAATCACTATAACGGCACACGAAATCCTGATCGGAAAAACCCACATAATAATCCGGCCAATAGGGGATGTTAGCGGTATTCCCATGTGAAACAACCCAAACGGTATCCCAGGGTTCGCCGGAAGCATAAAATTCAAAACCACTCATGAAAGGATTCCAGGAAGTTGTCACGCTCACCAGGGTGTCATTATCGGGAGTAATCCCACCAACCCATAAACCGGCCTGGGCAATGTGTTCTTCACCGCTGTTCGGAGGGTATTCACAATTGAATCGCCCGGAATAATACCCTCCTGTGGGAGAGAGTGTTCCGACGTTGGAAATCAATAACCGGACTTTTCCCACGTCATGACGCTTGTAATCGAAGACGGAGTCCTGAGCGACTAAGAAATTAGTGAACGTGATCAGGCCGATAAACCAAATCAAAATTATTCTAAGAACAAGCATCGAAACATTATCGCATTTATAAAACGGCTATAGGAAATACCCCCGTCCTATTTTACACCGATTTTGTGTAGTCAAAAATCGGGTGTATTTTTAACATGATTGAAATTGTAAAAAGCATGATCTACATACCCGGTGACCGGAGCGTTCCGGCCATGTAGAACATAGCTGCAATTTTCATCTTTTTCATCAATTTTCAAACAATAATCCGAACCAACGGGGATTTTATGAGAAAAAACAGTATTCTTGAGGACAAAACAGCATTAATCACCGGCGCCTCCAGCGGACTGGGTACTGATTTTGCCAGGGACCTGGCAAACTACGGCTGCAACCTGATTCTGGTGGCCCGCCGGGAGGACAGGTTGGCAGCTTTGAAACAGGAAATAGTCGATAAACATAACGTTGAAGTTGCCGTTATACCGATGGATTTACTTTCGCCGGACGCACCGCGGATTATGTATAATCAAATCCGGAAGGCGGGGAAAACCGTCGCCGTCCTGATAAATAACGCCGGATTCGGAATCTACGGTAAATTCATCGACACCCCTTGGGACAAAATAAAAAAACTAATCGATCTGGATATAGGAGTTTTGGTACAATTAACAAAATTATTCCTGGGTGACATGGTTAAAAACGACTTCGGTTACATTATGCAAATAGCCTCCATCGGGGCATTCCAACCAACCCCGATGTACGCCTGTTACGGGGCGGCAAAAAGTTTCGTTCTCAACTTCGGAGAGGCCCTGAATTATGAATTAAAAGATACCAACGTATCCTGCACCGTTGTGTCGCCGGGGCCAACCAAGACCGAGTTTCTCGAGGTCGCCGGACAAAAACCCAACCTTTATCAGCGCCTGACCATGATGTCCGGCGAAGAGGTCGCGCGAATCGGAATCACTGCCATGTTAGATAGAAGATCAAGCGTTGTTACCGGCAAGATGAACGCTTTTACCGTCTGGCTGAACCGGTGGGTCCCGCGCCGATTATCAACGGCATCGGCCTATGTGCTGACGAAATAAAAATGTGGGAATAGGATGAATTGGTAACTTCCGTCCACGCTGCGCTACGGCGGGTAAGCACCGGTTGTCGTCTCTAATTCGGTTTAAACTGACCTTCGTTGTCAGGCGGAGATGCTTGACGCACAAATTTTTCATATTCATCCATCGTGTCGCAATCAATGAATATTCCTTGCGAATCGACCGGCACCGGAACGGTATCCCGCTCATATTGTTGCAGCAATTTTCGCGCCCCCCGGTCCCCGTCCAGGTTGGCCAAATCGGCAAACAACCGCCTAGGAAACAGAACCGGGTGGCCTCGTCTTCCATCCTTAACCGGAAAAACAATTTTATCCCCGCCCTCACTTTCAAAAACGGTTCTTAATTTCACCACGGTTGACTCTCCGATGAAAGGCATATCTCCCAAGGCAATGAGAACGCCGCTCGTTGCTTGCGGCAACGCCTCAATACCGCGTTTGACGGAAGCCGACATGCCTTCACGCCACTCGGGATTGAAGGCGAAAACCGCTTCCGTGTCTTTCAAAACGCGACGGATATTCGCTTCATCAAAACCGGTAACCACAATAACCGGTCGACAACCACCGGATAGGACCGTTTCATACACAATCCTGACCAGGGGGTGACCGGACAAAGGCAACAGGAGTTTATTCTTTTGGGGGATTCGGGCTGATTCTCCCGCCGCCAGAATAATGGCCGCGATTCCCATGCCTGACGACCTCATGATCGCTGATTATAGCGGGGAATTGAACATGCGTCGGACAATATCGTAATTCCATTCCCGGTTGAAAATTTTCGTTTCCCGGGAAAATCCCTATCCTGCGGTAAACGAGCGGATACAAGGCACAAAAAGTATCCCTTTCGGCATCGAATCATGATCAGTGCAATTTGTATTTGCTCCCCCCGATAAATTCCCTGAGAAGGGAATCCGGGGGAATCAATGATTCATCATCGAATTGATCAATTTCGGAAAGCAGATCATAGATTCTCCTGGCTCGCAAATAAGCGTCACTATGCTTAGGATCCTTTTCCCACAGTTCCAAAAAGCCCGGGAAAAAATGGTAGGCATATTTCTTCAGGATGGGAAGTTCATACGGCAAAGCTCCGTTGAGGAGATAATCCGCGTTGCCGATAAACGGAATAATATGTTTCATTTCACTGCGACGCACATAATGCCAGTGCCCGATCGTACGAACAGGATCGTATCCGCGCTGGGATTGATCCCGCACCATGCGACGTAACAGGCGAATATCGGTCCAACGGATGAATTTATCGTTCCCGGTCCGAAGTTGGGAAATGGTTTCAATATAAACTTTAAATTTCCTGTCCCCCTCGATACTGCGGGTCATGGGTTCATACAAACCATGTAACGAGTCAATTAACAGCATCTGGCCATCCCTGACGACAACTTCCGTAACATTGTCAAAACGTTTACCTTGCTTAAAATCGTAATATGGCATTTTAATGGTTTCACCGTCAATCAAAGCCCGCAGATGTCGATCAATCAACGTGATATCAAGGGCTTCCGGAGCTTCGAAATCGTAATCGCCGTGCTCATCCTTAGGATGCATTTCCAGATCGAAAAAATAATGGTCGAGGTTCAGGGGAAAGGTATCGATGCCCAACCGATTCAGACGCCGGGCCAGTTTGGCGGTCGTGGTGGTTTTCCCGGAAGAGGAAGGGCCTGCCACAATGATGAGTTTGATCCGGTTTTTCTCTCTTCGGATGGCCTGAGCGACACGGTCGATGCTATCATCAAAGGCCCGGTCCGCCGCCTGTACCAGATCCTTCAATTTCCCGGACCGGATTATTTGATTCAGTTTTTCCACGGTATCGCAGCCATGAAACAGATTCCAGACCAGGGTTTCATACATTATCCTATAAGGCAATCGGGTTTGTTTCCCGGCCTGTGACGCTTCCCGCTCCCGGCGGCGGTAATCGCGATAAAGAATAAACGCTTTGGCTGTTCGGACGTGCCCGTTTCCGATCAATACCCTTTCGACCATGTCCTGTATTTCTTCCACCAGGGGCATATCGGGCGGCCGGAAACATTCGTTCAACATGGCAACCACTTGATCGGAGAGTTCCTCACTTAAAGGACGATTATGCCCACCGACCGAAGCGGCGGCACGATAAATTGCCTCTGTTATTTTATCCTGATCAAAAGGAACAACACGTCCGTCCCGTTTGACGATGCTTTCAATTTTATTCATTATCGTGACCATATCTCCCGGACTAACCAAACGCTCCGGGATGATACCGTTTCCCTGAGATTACCATTCTCACTCGCACGCGCACATCAGGAACATAAGATTTGAACATGTTCGATTCAAGCCAAAACGTATCGAAAGAAAGTCCCCGGCACTTTGAAAGTGCCGGGGACTTTACCGGACTTTTCTTTGTGTTTGTGACGGTCAATTATTGGTACGTTTATTGTTCCGTGATGACCAGGTGGTTATCCTGAACCCGTACCCGGGCCTTTATGGCTTCCGGATGTTCGAGCATGAACTTTGACAACGATGCCAATATTTCGCGCCGGATCATCCGTTTTATGGGACGGGCGCCATATTCCGGACTATAACCGTGTTTCGTCAGGTAATCATGAACCTCGGGATCAATGATCAATTCCATATTTTGTTGCTCCAGGACCTTTTTTACCTGCGTCAACTGGAGATCCACTATTTTGCGAATTACGGACTCGTCCAGATCGTTAAACGTCATGATTTCATCGATCCGATTTAAAAATTCCGGCCGCATATATTTCTTTAACTGGTCAAAGGGCATATTCGAAGTCATAATAATAATCGTGTTTTTAAAATTGACCGTACGCCCCTTGGTATCGGTCAGTCGGCCGTCATCCAGTATCTGCAATAATATATTTAACACATTCGGATGGGCTTTTTCTATCTCATCGAATAAAATCACGGAGTAAGGTCGGCGACGGATTTTCTCTGTTAATTGTCCGCCTTCATCGTAACCAATATACCCCGGCGGACTCCCGATAAGTTTGGCCACCGAATGTTGTTCCATGTATTCACTCATGTCGATCCGCACCAGGGCCTTTTCGTCGTCGAACAGAACTTCCGCCAGGGCTTTTGCCAGTTCCGTTTTACCCACACCCGTATTCCCGGTAAACAGGAAAGACCCCAATGGTCGGGCCTGGTCCGAAACCCCCATTTTGGACATGCGAATAACATCGGCAACCCGCTCGATTGCCGCGTCCTGGCCAATAACCCGTTTCCGCAACTGATCTTCCAGATGAAGTAATTTTTCCTTCTCGCCGGCGAGCATTTTCGTAACGGGAATCCCGGTCCATTTCGACACAATTTCGGCAATGTCCTCCGTATCCACTTCCAGTTTCAAAAAGCGGTTATTTTCCAAAGCGGTATTTTCCGCCTCGATCTGTTTTTCGATTTCGGGGATATCACTATACAGTATTTTCGCCGAAGTCTGGTAGTCTCCTTCCCGTTGGGCTCGTTCGGACTGGATTGTCAATTCTTCCACCTTTTCCTTTAAAGCCTGAATCCTGGCCACCCGCGCTTTTTCCTGTTCCCAAATTGTGTTCAGTTCTTTCAATTTGGATTTCAGAGCATGAATCTCTTTCTTGACCACTTCCAGCCGATCCTTGGACCGTTGATCTTTTTCTTTTTTAAGGGCTTCACGTTCCACTTCCAGTTGCAGCAATCGACGACGGGCGTCATCAATCACGGCCGGCGCGGAATTCATTTCCATTCGTATCTTGGCGGCCGCTTCGTCAACCAGGTCCACCGCTTTATCCGGTAAAAACCGATCGGAAATATAGCGGTCGGAAAGCGTCGCGGCGGCGATTAAAGCCGAGTCTTTGATCCGTAAACCATGATGCAATTCATACTTGTCCTTGATTCCCCTTAAAATTGTAATGGTGTCTTCCACACTGGGTTCATCAATAAAAACCTGCTGGAAACGCCGTTCCAGGGCCGCGTCTTTTTCGATATATTTCTGATATTCACTCAGCGTGGTGGCGCCAATCACCTTCATCCGGCCGCGAGCCAGCTCCGGTTTGATCATGTTGGACACATCCATCTGACCTTCGGCGTTTCCGGCGCCGACAATCATGTGCAACTCATCAATGAAAACAATAATTTCGCCATCACTGGCGACAACCTGTTTAATAAAATTCTTTAACCGCTCCTCGAATTGTCCCCGGTACATGGCCCCGGCCACCATAGCGCTCAGGTCCAGGGTAATCAGTTGTTTGTTCTTGATATTTTCAGGGACATCTCCCTCCACAATCCGTCGGGCCAATCCTTCCACAACGGTGGTTTTCCCCGTCCCCGGTTCTCCGATCAGAACCGGATTGTTTTTCGTACGGCGGGATAAAATCTGGATAATCCGACGGATCTCCTCTTCCCGTCCGATAACGGGATCAATTTTCCCCTCCTGGGCTAACCTGGTTAAGTTAATCCCATACTTCTCAATAGCATTGACACCTTCTTCAGGATTGAATTGTTGTGCTGTTTGATTCATAATACTCCTCTCATTTTGCCCTCCCGTCCCTGCAGATAGGGTGCCAACAAACTTATTACGTCATATATCCAGAGATCATTGTCAAGATGACAACTGACTCTGACAATATCCCTCACAAGGTGTTGTTAAAGAAAGATAAAGGAAGCCGCCCGAATACCGTTTTTACTCCGGCCGGCACATAACCATCCGATTTACGTCGCTATTTGCGGTTTGGATTCCCGTTGCAGTAATCCAACGGACGATTTAGGTCCATAACATGCGTCAGTTCTTTATATCGGAAGTTTTTCCCTCGATGAATCCGCTTTCCCGGCATATTTGAAAAACATCGTGAATTCAGTGCCGACACCCTTTTTGCTTTTAACCTTTATTGAGACATGATTCATATCAAGGTACTGTTTGACTAAGGCCAAACCAAGACCCACGCCCTGGAATCTCTTGGTATACCCCGTGCTTTCCTGAGAAAAAATCGTGAATATTTGTTTCAGATATTCCTTCGACATGCCAATACCCGTATCCCGGACCGAAAGCGCCAATTGCTCACCTTTACTTTTCAATGAAATTTCTACCCCGCCTTTTTCTGTATATTTTATGGCATTGTCCACGATATTGGAAACGGCCTGGGTGATACAATAGGCATCGGCTTTGATCATTGGGTTCTTTGCTGTTGCCTTAAAAGTCAATTTAAGACCTTTATTTTCAGCCAGGCTGTGCATTTCGGTGATCACATTTTTTACCACTTGTTCCAGATTCAAGAGCCTGGGTTTTAATTCCATCGTTCCGGTCTCAATCTGGGACATATCAAGGATTTCATGCACGGTGCGCATCAACCGGTTACCGCTGTTTCTGATTATTTCAAAGAAACTTCTTTCCTCGGGACCGACATCAGGTCCTATTCTCTGTTCCAGCAAATCCGTGAATCCCAGTATGGCGTTGAGAGGGGTTCGTATTTCATGCGACATGTTCGCTAAAAACAGCGATTTTACCTTTTCCGCCTGTTGCGCCTTAACCAATGCCTGTTTCAGCTCCCGATTAATTCTTTTGCTTTCGGTTACATCACGAATTATTCCCTGATATCCGATTATTTTCCCCCTGGCTCCTCGACGAACAACGGCCGATATCAGGCAAACCATGTCGGTCCCGTCTTTTTTACGCAACACGGCTTCAAAATCTTCAACATATCCCACCGTATCAATCTCTTTAATGAATCGCTTGCGTTCAGCGGGATTCGCATAAAGATGCGCAACATGTAATCCGATCATTTCATCCCGGGAATAACCAAAGAGATTAAGGCCCGCCCGGTTCATTTCCACAATGGTCCCCTTCTTTTCCGAAATATAGATCGCATCCCGTGACTCTTCAAACAGGGTGCGAAATTTTTCCTCCGCTTGTTTGCGTTCGATCAGCTCCCGTTGGACCTCACTGTATAAACGTGTGTTCTGGATAGCGATTGCCGACACACTTGCCATTCCGCTCAATAAGGAAACATCTCCCGCCGAGTAAGCATTCGGTTGTTTACTTTGGACCTGCAATATACCGATTACTTTTTTCGCTATTTTCATGGGGACCAAAACAGCGGAATTCGTCGTATCGGTTCTTTCTTTTACCGGCGGAAGCCCCCGTTTTACCGTTCCATCGTTCCCGATGTTGTAAACCGTTTTTACTCTTTCGACCGCTTTGCGCCAATCGGTGCAATTCATCGGTTCCCCGGTACGAATAACCTCACTCTGAATACCGTAACCTTCTTTTTCGAGGGGAATCGGAGGAAAATTTTCCGCCTTTCGCACTTTACCATCAATAACCACGAAACCCGCCCTGATTAACTTTTCTTTCGAATCATAGTAGGAAATAATAAAAGCGCCGATATCCAATAACCGACTTACATGTTTATAGATAATCCTGTAAATCTTTTCAAGGTCATGCTGCACTTCACCCAAAGCCAGTGCCAATTGGTTAATCGCCACCTGTTGTTCTAATAATTTTTTCTCCTTTTCTTCGGCTTTTTTACGGTCGGTGATATCATGGATCGTACCGACCATCCCGGTCAGGCCACCCTGCCCGTCCTTAATGACTGCTATGGAGAATAACGCCGGGAATATCGTACCGTTTTTCCTTTTAAAATAAAAATCATCCCTTATCAGATACCCTTTCTCGAACAATTCACTAAAATGAGAAGCCTTGTCGTTCTCGGTATACATTTGTTCCGGTATTATTATTGAACAACTTTTTCCAACCAGTTCATCGGGAGTAAAACCCAGCACCCTGGCAGTTGATTCATTACAGGACACGATCCTGTAATCCATATCCACAATGACGATTGCGTCAAGGATCGTATTCAGTGTTGTTGTAAGCAGCTTATTGGATTTACTCAGGGATTCCTCAGCCTGCTTTGCTTCCGTTATATCCAACAGGGTTCCCACGATAGCCGGTTTTCCCCGGTAAACCGTCCGGGAACCATAGACTTCAACAATAATCGTTTGCTTATCTTTGGTTATTCCCCGGAATTGATAACGAATAGCCTCGACCTTTCCCGTTATCCGTTTCTTCATGTATTTTTCCACCATGGGCCAATCCTCGGGCAGGGTCAGATCCCGGGGACCTTTCCGATCAATTAATTCATTGGTGGAATAGCCAAACAACTCGGCCACTTTTGGATTCACATATTTAAATATTCCATCCTGGATCAGATAAATACCCACCAACGATTTTTCGGCAATTCCCCTGAATTTACTCTCCGATTCACGAATTGCCGTTTCGGCCTTTTTTCGTTCCGTAATATCACGGATAATGGCTCTGGCCCCAACGATCTTATCATCTTCAATCTGGGGGGAGGCGCTTACTTCAACATCGATCCGGACTCCCTGCTTGGTTCTCAGGGCGGTTTCATAGGCCTTAACCTTTTTACCACTTAATACTTTTTTGAACATTTCAGACGTTATTAAACGATAATCGGGGTGAACAATATCAACTAACGGTTTTCCGACAATTTCCCTTTTTTTATACCCCAGAGTTTTTAATTCCGCCGGATTTGCGTCGACTATCCTGCCGTTCATATCCACTATGTGGATCATATCGGTTACTTCATTGAAAAGACTTCGATACTTTTCCTTACTTCTTCTTAAGGCATCCTCGGTCTTTTCCAACCAGACAATGCGTTTCCGGAGTTGAAGAAGTTGTTCCTGCAACTCTTCTCTCGTATTATGGATACGTTCCAATTTCACCCTCCCTTCCTAAACACCAAACCACGGTATACGACTAAATCTCTTTGTTCCACCGAACAATCACTTCTCCATTCCTTCAATCCGTTATGCGAATTATACAGTTCCCCCGGAAAACCGGGTTGGAATATTGAGAAGTTAATTGTTTTTATACGTTCTGTACTCCCCTCAACTTTTAAGTATGAAAATAATTAAATTTTCTAACCCGGACATTTCAGTTGTAATGGAATGGAATAATCAGGTCAAACAGCGTAAAATATGAACAAATTAATTTACATGTTTAGCGGTCATTTCCGCACTAATTAATAACCCCGCGCTTATGTTTTTCCACTTTACCAATATTATCCGTCGGTTTGTACCGTGTTGGTTTTGTTTCTTTAAGAGGTTTGAGTTGGGAAGAATTCGGGTTGCGATGTTGAAAGGAACATTTATGATATCCAATATTCAGATCTTTACTCTGCTTAACTTGGATATTATCCTCATGGGTGTCCTCCCGAAAAATCATGTTAACTTATAAGATTATGCCGATTGTTCCCCATCGCTCGTGAGTATTTTTTATTTTCAATAACCTTGCGTTCTTTGCGTCTTTGCGGTGGTAATCAGGCTGAATGCGCTTATCTGGGATTTGTATGGAGGTCAATTTTCTTTTTCAAATCGGCTAATTGTTGCTGCAACTGCTCATTTTCCTCTTTCAGTTCGGCCATTCTCAGTTCGCGCCCTACGGTTAGTTTATACCACTGTTCCAATTCTTCCAACCTCTCAATCGCCGCCTTTTCCGCTTGTTCGCGATCCAGTATTTCCCGACTTAGCCGCTTATTTGCCTGCAATAATTCTTTTGTCCTTTCACGGACCTTTTTTTCCAATAAAAGGTTCCGTTGATCAAGGAGCTTCATCCTCCCTTTCACTGCCCCCCAAATAAGCAATAAGATTGTTGTAATCAGAATCAATTTTGCCCACCAGGTTCCCCACCACGGTTCCAGTATCCGAAAGGATAACGACACGGGAGTTTCACTCCAAACTCCGCGGGAGCCTCTTGACTGCAACAGAAACGTGTATTTCCCGTATGGCAGGTGTGGATATGTCACGTATGTTTCCTTGACGGGCAAGCTCCAACCACTGTCAATATTCATTAATTTATATCGATAGCGCACACTTTCGGGATTCCCCAGGTCAATCCCGATAAATTTGATCGTTACGTCATTATGTCGGTAATCGAAAACCAGATTGCTAAAATCGCTGATCGTCTTGCCGTTGTTTTGTATAGACAGGATGTATGTTTCCGGCCGGATTTGCGAGGGGAAACTTTTTTGCTTTCGATATTTTACCAATCCACCGATCCCTCCGAACCAAAGATTTCCTTCTCGATCCTGATAAAAGGAAGATATATTAAATTCGGAAGTAACCAGGCCCGTTCGCATATTAAATACCTTAACCTGATTATCCCGCCTTTGAAATAATCCGTGGCTGGTTCCGAACCAGATTCCATCCTCCTTGGTCGGCAATATTTCCCAAACCGTATGACGCTTGGTGAAGACGGGGATAATCTTTTCTCCGTCCCACTTATAGGCGCCTTTCGAGGAAGCAAAATAGATATTCCCTTCCCCGTCTCTTGAAATACCGAAAAATTTCTCAGGGAAATTGGGCGAAGGCGGATCCAATTTGACCCACTTGCCGTTTTCTAAATACCAAAGTCCCTGACCATTTGTGGCTAACCACAATAACCCGTTTGTATCTTTTTCCAGGGCCCAGAAAGAATATTTTCGATCTTTTAAATTATAGGTTATTTCCGTCACGCTATCGCCGACAACCCGGTAGAGATTTTGATAGGCGGTGATATAAATATCCTTATCTCTCGTCAGCGTAATTCTCCTCAGGGTTTTGTCATCCAATTGATTGCTGATTTCATTTCTCAGAGGGATGCCATTATTCAAAATAATCAACCCCTTCGACGTCGCGCCCCATATTTGATCCTGAATAACCTGGATATGTTTGATCCCCATGTACTTTTCCAGCAGTGGCGAACGGATTGGAATAAATCGGTTTCTTTTAAGCTGGTATATTCCTTTGCTTTGGGTACCGACCCAAATTGTGCCGTCACTTGTTTGACAAACACCGGTGATATAAGGATCAACCAGTCCGTCACTTTTCGAAAAATTCACAAATTGACGTTGGGTTATTCTGGATAAGCCGTTGGCGGTGCCGATAAAAATAGTCCCATACTCATCGATGAAAGTACAGGTTGCTCTGAAGGAAGGAAGCCCGGAATCGTAATCCAATATCTCGACCACTTTGCGGTTTTTTACATGGATTAATCCCCCGCCATTATTGGCCGTACTGACCCAAACATTATTTTCGTCTTCTTCCAAAATATGAAATACAAATCGTTCTTCACCCGGGGTATTCAGCAGCGTGGTATCTTTTTCACCGCCAAGAATAAATATACCCTTTTTGGTACCAATCCAAATTTCACCATTTGAACGTGGTAATATGTAACGGACATAGTTGGCCGGCAAACCGTCGTCAACCGTAAAAACAATTCCCGGAACATTGTCCCTGATTTTCTGAACACCGTTCCTGTAAGTTCCGACCCAGATATTTCCCCCGGTATCGATTGCTCCGGAAATAACCTCTTCCGACACCAACCCGTCGGCAAGTCCCAGATTTGTTATCGTTGTATCCTCAAATATATAAAGACCACCCGGTTCCGCCCCCAGGAGCACCCGACCATCTTTCCCCTGATAAAGGAAGTTAATATTTGCGCGCGGGTAACGTTCATCGAATATGATCCTGGACGTGCTGTCGCCTTTTAATTCCCACAATCCTTCGGTCGCTTCCGCAATCCAGAGAACACCCGGTTCTTTCTCGATGATTCCCCTGACCAGGGAAAACGGGAATCCCTCGTATGAGGTATAAGGACGAATATTAGCCCCATCATAGCGGGCCAGCCCGCCAAGCGTACCCAACCACAGAAATCCCTTCGAGTCCTTTAAAATAGCGGAAATGGTACTTTGGGGCAATCCATCGTCAACGGTCAGGGATTTGAATGGGTATGTGACCCCGAATAAGATGTTTGCCATTAACAAACACAACAACATTATTTTGTGTTTTGTGAATGACCACGGTCTATTGCTAAGGTACTGTGTGAGATTTCTCATTCGAATTAAATGGGGATAATGGAATCGATACCCGGGAATTCCGTTGACGGTTTTCCGTCATGAGTCCTTGTATCATTTAATGCAAACGTTTGCATACACCAAATGTATTCAATCACTATTAAAAGCACAACAATCAATTATTATATGCTAATAGCGAAGAAGAGTCAATTCAATGGGAATGTTCCATCAACAATAAGTCGCAGCGATGGGGGCCGAATTTGAAGAGCCAATCCGTCGGCTGACGGAAAACGAAGCGAAATCACGACGGATGGACGGATGGCAGGAAACCAATCCGTCAGTTAACCGAAAAGCCGGTCTAAGGAGAAAATAAGAAAAATATAATTTATCGATTATCATCCCGCGGCGGGTTAGTTTTCATCGCTCGTCTTTCGTCTCTTGTCTCCTGAACCCAAAATGTCCATTGAAAAAAACATTTTATTGAAGGCCGAATATAACCGGGGCATTACCGTTTACAAATACCATATAAAGAAAAACGCCTCTTAAAAAAGAGACGTTATTTTTCATAAACCGCTTAATAGTGGTCCGGTTATTTAAACATCCCGATCGTGAAAAAACACTATTTTCAGGTTTCCAATGCTGTTAACAATTTTTGTGCTTTTTCGATAGCTCCTATTTTTCCGAACAACCCCGCCAAACGCTTTAAAACTTCGGTGTTCCCGGGCATTTGGGCATGGATTTCCTCGTAGGCCGCGATTGCTTTTCGATAATTCTTCTGTTTAATTGCCACCACCCCAAGCATCTCAACATACTTAAGATCACCACTCGTGAGCTGAATAAGCTTACTCAAATATTTTTCCGCCTCATCAAACGCGCCGGTTTGCATACATATTTCGGTTAACTGTTCCAATAGCGGGATATTTCGCGGTTTCTTGCGATACACTTTTGTCAGACAGGTCAAAGCATCTTCCGGTTTGTCGAGTTGTTGATATACCCCACCCAGGGTAAATAAGATCTTTTCTTCTTCAATTACCACATCCGTGGAGATTGTTTTTTCTTTCCGTTTTAAGGCTCGTGTCTTCACGAGCAGTTCTTCTAGCCAGGAAGCCGCCTCCTCATATTTTCTTTCCGCGAAAGATATTTTATACAATAAATAATATCCTCCGGCCTGGAGGGGTTTGGTTCCGATTGATTTATGCGCCTTGCGTCTTGCCTCTTCCAGGCGATTCAGTTTCAACAAGGCTTCGGCCCAGGTATTCAACAAGGATACGCTCATTGCCGGATCAAATTGTTTCAAATTGAAAGCTGTCCGATAATGATTCAGGGCCTTTCGCGGATTTCCCGTCAAAACGTAATGTTGTGCCAGGGTATAATGGGCATAAGCGCTGTCGGGAGCTTCTTTTACCATTCTTTTCAATAGATTCCGATTCCTTCGATTCTTCCTCTCCGCCTTTTCTCCCGCAAAACTGTAACCGAGATGATAAAGAAAAACCCGCGATTGTCTTTCCTCCCCCTTGAGTCTGGCCGCGCTTGGTGAAACCTGTTCATGAATCCTTCCCGTAAAAAATATGCCTTTGTGATTCGTAAACAGTCGATGCGCGCTTGACAGGGTGTACGTTTCCTCGTCTTTCTTAATATTTTTAATGGTAACCTTATAAATAACGGGACGGTTTTCGGACTTCAATACACTTTTCAATGCAGGTATTGATTCCGGCAATAAACGTTCATCGGCGTCCATCCATAATATCCAGTCACCCGTGGCATATTTGATTGATTCATTTCTCGCTGCTGAAAAGTCATCACACCAGTCAAAATAATGAACTTCGGCGCCGAACTGTCTTGCAATTTTTACCGTGTCGTCCGTTGAACCGGTATCCACAATAATTATTTGGTCAACCACATCCCTGACACTCTCCAGGCAATCATGCAGATATCGGTCTTCATTTTTAACAATCATGCATAAGGACAAGGTACAGTAATTCTTTGCCATTCCTGTCAAACGCCTTTTACCATCACCTGTTTTAACATACCATCAATGAAATTCAATAAGTCGGGACGGAATTCGTTTAAATAGGTAAATACGGAACGAATATTAAGGTCCTGTTTTTCAGCCAGCGCCTGGATATTCACGATTGTCTTCAATAATTCATCGCCGGATTCCCTTTGATGCAATATCTCCAACAGCAGACACACCGGTTCCACGAAACACTCGTAAAATGAAAACGAATCCCAGGCGGGAATAAGGGCCAGCATAATCGCTTCCTGTAATAAATAGATCGCTTCCTTATCGCGATCCACTTTTTGTAACAGTTTCGCCAGGGCGAGTTTGAAACGAATATCCGGCGCGAGCGCGTTCTGAAGCTGAACCAATGAATTGATCGTATTTTTATCAATTAAATTATTACGCAGCAGGTCTTCGGCAAAAAACCCGAATAACCCGGTTGCACCGGATATTGTCAACATTGTATCCGCGCTTTTCTCCGTCAGAACCTGGATTCCATTCTGGGTGGCAATCCGTGAATCGTTTTCCTGCCCTAACCTGCGATACAACAATGCCAGGCGGTAATAAAGTTCAACATCATGGGGATCGGTGTCCAACGCCGCCTTTATCGCCGCTACGGTATTCCTCATTTGCTTATTTCTTAATTCCTTAACATGATGATAAAGAACAACCTCCCGCAGAAGACCTATCTTAGAATCCCTGTTTTCAATAACATCGGTCTGTTTACCAAAAAGGATTGGGCCTTCGTCAATCACCGGATTGAATTCCAACCCCGACATTTTGCGGTACAAACAGGGCTTATAATAGAAATCATCAGGATTCTCAAGGGAGTATTCCTTCAAATAATACGCCTGAAAGTGATTGGTTGACAGATGCCGGTGTATTTGGCGGATATTATTACCAACCAATTCATGGCCGGGATCTAACTGTAAAATCCAATCCCCATGGGCTTGATCGTAAGCCCGCTTCCGGGCTTCGGCATAATTCACGTTATTACCGTCTATCACCGTTGCGTCAAATTCCCTTGCTATCCGCTGGGTCCCGTCAACCGAGCCCAAATCGATGACGATAATTTCGTTAATCAGGGGATAAACCGTACTCAACGTTATCGGCAAATGTTCCGCATTGTTACCGGTAACTATGCATAACGAAATATTGGCGGTATTCTTCATCCGGTATTACAACTCATAAAGAATGTCAGATATAAAAGGTCCGGTGGTTTTGTCACGCCAGTTTCCTTTCGATTTTCTCAAACATTTCCCGCGTCTTACCCAATCCCAATTTCAAATTCAACAGTTCCCGATCGACTTCGTAATACTTATCTTCATTCGCATCCAACCGCTTCACCAGAATTCCTTTTCGGACCAGGGTTTTTAGCTCATGGCTGAATTCATCCAGGGACTTTTTCAGATCCGATTTACACCGTTCCTCAAAATATTTAATGTTCAGATCGGAAGCTGTCGCCTGTTCATTCATTAATTTATCAATAAATTTCAATATCTGAAGCTCTTTTGGTGATCGCTCCTCAAACTCCGGGGAAATTTCTTTCCCCCAACGCACCAGGAATTTCTCTTTGCAGAACTCGGAAAAATTGTTGAATTCCTTTAAATCATCGGTGGTAAACAGTCGTCCTTTTTCATAATTAATTTCACCTCTTGCCAGGGGAGTCAGTGATAGTTTATTCATCACTTTAACCACCTGTTCAATCGGGGTATTCAATAAAAAAGCGATAGTTTCGGCCGAATCCTGCCAGGGGATGGATACCCGGTCATGATTATCCGGTGTTTCGTTGGCCAGTAAAATTGAAAGTAAAAAGACAATTTGCTTCGCCACATCTTCAGGCGTCAGGGTGTTTTGTTTTTTATTAGCCTCCCTCAGTCGTTCGACTAAAATCGCGTAGAACGATTGCATCCACAGCGGTGTTTCCTCCAACTTTTTATCAAACAACAGGCGATTAATCTCCAGGCATGTCACTTCCGTCAAAGCAGTAACGGTTGCTGAGCGGGGACGATTATCCACCAGTGACATCTCGCCGAAGATCGAGCCTTTTCCGAGAATGGCCAATACTACTTTTTGCTTCTTGTTTATCGTGGAAACTTCCACTTTGCCGGATTGAATGATAAACATCGAGGAGCCGGGGTCATCCTCGTGAAAAATGACTTCTCCCGCTTTTATGTTTTTAACAATTTGTTTTTCGATGAAACTCACTTTTCCTCCTCAGGACTTATGAACCCTTTTGAGCAGGGGCTCGAGACCTTTGATCACTTGTTCAACCGTTATTCCGGTCTGGCACTTGACTTCATTGGGACAGGGGTCTTTGGGGTGCACCGAAACAGCGTTATTTTCCCGGTAACAGGGTGAACATGTTTCCGCCGTCCAAAGATTTACGGCGGAAGGATAACCGGATCCGACCGGGCTGGTGCTTCCGAAAAGGACCACCGCCGGTTTTGCCAAAGCGCCGGCAACATGGTTTGGAAAACTATCGATTCCGACAAATATATCGGTTTCGCTGACGCAGGCCGCGGCCAGCCGAATATTCATTATACCCACCATCGAAACCGCGTTCTTCAGCGGCGGTTCGTTTTTAGCACCGATCTGGATAAACACCAGTCGGCCGAAAAAGTGGTCGACCAACCGTTGCCAGTTATCAAAAGACCATTCCTTGTAGGGAGACCACCCGGCGCGAATATGAATGGTGGCCGTGGGAAGTCCGTTAAACTTCCTTATTATACTCCTTGCATAACTCAGTTCATCATCGGTAAAACGGATTATTCCCCGCACCGATTCCAATTCAATACCGCAGCATTCCGCAAATTCGTGAGCGATATGCCTTTCCAGTGGCATATCCGGATATCCTTTGGCCAGCGGGTACTCAAAATACACTTTTTTATCAGCCGGGTGATTCACGGGGGAAATCTCATCAATATCCGGATTATTCAGCAACAGGTCCGGGTTCAATGTAACATATCGAATATGTGCTTCCGGATACCGTTTCCGCAACGCCCTCACTGCCGGTGTTGTCATTAAAACATCCCCGATAGCCCCAGCCCGGCAACATTCAATCGTATACCGTTTCCCAGCCATAATCAATATCCGTTTAAGTCAAATCCATGTATGACGCAATCCATGCCCTCACCGATAACCAAAACGCTTCATCGCTTCCCCGACGGTGTTTAACACGAATTCATTGTCCGCGGGGCTGAAGGCTTCCCTATACGCATGGACTTTTCCCTTCCCCGGTTTGATTACATTATCGCGCCGGCCGGGCCTGCGGGGCATAATAACCGGGCGCCCAAGGAAAGCGCCGATCTGTTTG
>JALUTR010000217.1 GCA_027021785.1 Fidelibacterota bacterium
TGGTGGATACCTGGATTTCCTTAAGCTTGGACATCACGTATTCCTGACGATTCTTCGTTTAGAGGACGATTTCGGAATAAAATTTAAAAGGGGAGCCGGTTACTGATACTTCTTCAGCAATTCCTTTGCTTCCTCGATTTTTTCCATATCTTCCACCGGTTCGGCTTCGGATGGCGGTGTGGACACAACTTCTTTCAGGATGGATATGGCTTCTTTTTTCTGACCGTCTTTGTACAAGGCATTGGCCAGGTATACTTTTTGGGTTGGTGTCGCCGCTCCCGTTGCGACCGCCTTTTTAAGCCATTTTATGGCTTTTTCATTTTTAGGCCAGGAAAGGAAAAACGGTATATAAGGTGACTTATAATGCACCGCACCCAACATGAAATATCCGCCGCCATCTTCATATTCGGGATCAAGATTAATAATAATTTCGGATTGCTCCTTCATTATATCGGCCACCCCCTCCCTGGCAGCGGCCAAAATCCCGTATTCTTCCGACCAACTTCCAAGATTAGCCAGGTACCAATACCGGAATTCAACGGCGTCGGGATATTTCTTCATTAATTTTTCACCCAGGTCTTTTCCCTTTTGAAAATCCGCTTTCTTCGCCTCTTTCTCACTATCCACAAATTTTCCCCGGTAATAATAGGACTTCAACAGGTACAAACCGGCTTCCTTTTCATCTCCCGGATCGGTCATTGCTTTTTCAAGGAAAGAAATTGCTTTACTGATCGGTCCCTCGGCGGCCCTGGCTCCCACGCTGCCTTCCGCCCGCTTGTTGTACCACTCAATACCCTTTGCAAGATCGGTCTGAGCATTCAGAACGGTTAAAAAAGCAAAGATAATCGTTAAGAGTTTTATCTTCATTCGGACCTCCAGGTTATTCTCCGCCTATAACGGACTAAAAGTATTCAATATAGGTGATTTTCAATTCCCGGTTGAAATAATCCACCTTATTTTCATCAAACAACAAGTTGTTGAAATCAATTTCAATGTGCAGCCGTTCCACAAACGTCCAGCGTATGGCGGCGTTCAGGTAACCTCCGCGATTCAAAGCCAATGTTCGGGCCGACATGTCGTTCTCATTCAGGGCGGCATTGTATTCCATCAGGAGCGCCAATTCGGGATTCAACTCCATATCCAGGCCGAAGAACAGATTGGGGTCATCGTCACCATCGTTCGTTTCGGTGAAATTATAATTCATCCCCCCATGAACGCTCAAATTCCCCAAAAACGTTTTCCAGTTTTTACTGGTGGCCAAATACAAACCGTATGCTTTTACGTCATATCGTTTCAGGGAATCCGCCGAATGATAGACACCAAATCCCTGGGTGTTTATCCCTATTGAAATCCCCGGCATCGATACCGTTTCATCAATAATACGGTATTTCACATTTGCCTCCGGGCGGGGATACCATTGCAAACTGTCATCGCCGATTAAATTGTTGGCGCCAAAGGACAATCCGAACTGAAACCGATCCGTTATGCCGGCCGCCAATCCGGTACTGAGGCCCCCGTTCTTCTGTATTCGCATCTCAAAGGAAAAACTCCCCCGCACCAGAGTCCCGGCGGTCGGAATCGTAATCAGGTTGGTCGGCGGCGGATAGCCCTCCGACTGAGCCATTACCGTTGTTGACAAGATTGCAACCAGAAAAATGAAAAATCGAATTATGCGCATGTTTCACCCACGTTTTCTATAGCCAAGGAGCAATTTAGCCCCTGTTCTCTCCAAAAAGCAATAACCTCCCGGAAGTATTTCCACCATTTTATTGGGGATACACACGTTCGCCCCATTTATTTGTCACCGAACGCACACGATCAAGAGGAATGGTTAATATTTCATCGCTATTGTTCATTTTAAAGCGAATTCCTCCCTCTTCAATCGAAATGAACTCCACTTGATATTCTTCACCGTTTTTCAGAACCAGGCGGTCCCATTCCATTTCGGGTATGATGGCCGGGATGGGCGCGATGACTCTTCCGGCACGAATCTCTTCCAGGATGACATCCACTTCATCCAGGATATTGCCTGTCCTGGGGGGTGGTTCCTTATACAACTCATCCTCCGGCGCCATTTGCAGGGCTACATGACTCACCAGTTTATTGTTTCGTCCGAATTCCCAGATCTGCTTCACCTGGGTCATAATGTCAAAATCATAAACAAACCGGCGGATTACTTCCCCCTCCGGTAATGACAGCCAAATCTCTTCCTTCAGGTATCCAAGATAATCGTAGGCAAGGGTTATCAGTCCATAGGGAGTTTGATTCACCGTTCGAAATTCGATAGTTCTTACCTCCCCACCCGGGTCCAGGGTAAAAATCGATTGTTGATCTTCGAAACTCAGATTTTCATTTTTCGTGAACGCATAAGCCCGATATTCCCTGCTCCACGGTTCGGATTGGCCATATTTAATAATTTTCACGACCTCACCGTTTTCATTTAACAAATATCGTCCCGACAGTTTTCCTTCGGAATCATAAGAAAGCATTTCCTTTTTTGCAGTGTCTTCCGTCGCGGTTACCCAGATCTTTAATATCGGCTGTTTCTTTTCGTTATAGGCTACTACCAGGTGTTCCAATCCTTTACGTTCGGTGGCCAATAACGGATTATCGGCCACAAAATCGCGATCGGAGCGGAAATATTTGATAAACGCCGTTGCTTCCTGCGAAAAGGCAAACCCGGCCAGGAATAAAGCAAGATACAGTACGCGCATCACGCCGATTATTGAACCGGGGTTAAATCTTCGTCCAGTTGATTTGACAAACGATACCGGATTACACTTCCCGCTCCGGTGTCGCAGATATAAACCACACCGCGGTTATCCACCGTTACCGCCCGGGGAGAAACCAGGAAACCTTTTTCTTCCCTTATGTAAAATGTGTCTATCGCCACGCTGTCGGTTCCCTGAACCACCCAGATCGTCGTATCTACCGTTACCTCCTCAACCCCCGCTTTCTTAAAAAATTGGCCGTTGGAATCAAATACCTGGATTTCCCGGGCGCAGGTGTTGGCCACATAAACAAACTGGTTCAGATCGACGGCCACGTCATTCGGGCTTGAAAACCGGAAAAGATCCATTATGTCATTTACCCCCTGTTGAAATACGGAGGGATAGGCGATATATCCGCCCGTGTAGACAGGTTTTATTTTATGGACGGCAAAAAAGTCGCCGTTTTGCGAATAATAAATATTGCCGGCGTAATCCACATCAATGCCAAAAGGCTGATTTACCGTTCCGGCGCCGGTCCCATAGCCGGTCACCGTGTGCCCGAAGATACCGGCATGGGTCCAGATTTTAACACCCGATTTCATTCGCAGGTAATATGTGCGTTCCAGGTCGAGGCGCACGATACGATTGTTATGGGCATCGGTAACATAGATGAAGTCAGCGTTATCTTCGGTGGTTGAAAGACCGGTAAATTTCGAAAGTTCACTTTCGTAGTAGATATCGGCGAGTATACTTTTCGGCCAGGCGCCGTCGTAAAACAGGTGTGGCGCCAATATCGAATCCCGCAACACTTCATCAAGGCCCCACACAACATCGCCCAGTCGCCAATCAGGATCGTTGGCTTTTTCAATCCAGTCCGCCGTACCGGATTCGACCCACACCGTATCACCTTCAACCTGATAAAACCAACCTCCCGTAGCAATGGAATCGATTCCGACGGTATTGAAATATTGGTTCCACACATACACCTGTTGACTGCCATCGATATAGAATACATTCATTTTTTTGTCGATATCGACATCAATCGGTGACAAATTGTCACCGGCATCGGTTTTCAGGTCGGTTAAATCATCAAAACCGTTCGACTTGTTACCGGCCTGTTCCAGGACGACGATTCCATGGGCGGCGGAATCGGCCACGAAAATCCGGCCGTCCGGCGCGATCGAAATCTCGACCGGTGTTTGAAAATCATAGGCCGAGTCCCAAACCGGACTAACCAAAAGATACGTCGTATCCCCGGCGGCAAATTCCACATCCGGATTAATATCGGAAGGAAGGGGCATTTTCTCCACGCAGGCGATCATTCCCGCAATCCAGATTACACTCGCCAATGCGCTAATTCTCCATCCGGACGATATTTCTCTGTACTTATTATTCATTTATCAGAACGACAGACCAATAGTGAATCGTGAGGGGTTGGACAAATGGAGAAAATTGGTATAGGCATAATCCATACGCACTTTTACGGGGCCGGCCGGTACCGTAAGTCCCACACCAAAGGAGAAGTCTTCTTCCTCGTTATTGATTTTATACCCGCCCCTGAGCGCCAGGATTTTAAACACCACATACTCCATACCGTAAGAAATATTCTCCGCGTTGTCCACCGGGTGATTTAATTGCAGGGATACCGTCAGGGTTTGTTCCGGTTTCGAAATCAGGTCCATAGCGGCGCCCACCCGGAAAATGGTCGGTGGAGAGAACACCTCATATTCGGACTCAACATCCGTCTCTTCACCTGATTCCCTATCAAGGATCCGTTTTTGGTAGGTACCCCGCGGACCGGCCTGGGAACCGAAATGCGAAAGGGAAGCCGAAAAGCGGAGCGACCGGTAACCGGTCCAGTAAAATGTTCCCATATCCAGCATGGAGGCGCTCATGGTCTGTCCGGCCAGGTTTTCCTGAACGTGTTTTAAGGTAATTCCAAAACTGAACCGATCCGTCATTCGCGCCCCGTAGGTGAGACCGACAAAACGGTCCTGGTAAATGAAATAGTTACCGGTTCCATGAGGCATGTATTCGGTGGTTTCCATCATCGGCGCCATGTGCAAAATACCGGCGCTTAATCCAAGGTAGTGTCGACCATACAATCTGCGTGTGATTCCGAAAAAATCGTAGTTGATATCAGCCGGCCATTGGATACGGGTGGCGGAGAATTCGGTGTTGTCAAATTGAGCAATCGCGCCCGGATTATAATAAAGAGATGTGGCATCCTGCTGAAGGGCCACAACCGCCTCACCCATACCGGCCGCGCGGGCGCTGACACCAATCTTCAGAAATGTAAAAATGGAGGTCCCCGCCCGTTGCCCTCCCAATATGGGGAAAAAGTTCTGTGTCCGCACGGAGATCGGCAGGAGCAAAAGAAGACACGTAATACCGATAATTCTCTTCATCAGAAAATAAGTTGTAATCCTAATTCGGTAGTGCGCGGACGCCGTACCCGGGACGGGTCATAATTGGGGTTGGGACGCTCAATCAAATAGTAAGGAGTAATTTCACCCGGGTTATACCCGCGCCCGGTAAAGGGATTGATCCGGCGGGGGATTCGCTCGTCAAACAGGTTCTCCACTTCCAAAAGCAATTTGATTTTTACCCGCCCCACTTCCACTGTCTTGTAAAGCTTCAGATCAATGGTATTGTAACCGTTAACCTTCTTCAGTCCCAGCATTTTAAAAAACCTGGGATTATAGTTACTCAGGTAAAAGTACGGTTTATCATCCTCGCGCGTACCGACATAATATTTCTTACCATTCACCTCGATTATGCCGTCAGGATATTCATTCGTTCCCGGGATGGAACGAGTGTATCTGCGACCGGCTTCGAATTCAAAGCGTAGTGACCAACCCCAATTGGAAGGATGATTGTAATAAATATTACTGAAAAAATTGTAGGGCTTGTCCCAACTCATGAAATTTTCGCCTAACGGTTTTTCACGTAATTCACCGGCCTGGACAAGCAGATTATCCAACGGAGTGGAACTCTTACCGGTCACGATGGAATAATTAAAGTTTATGTCCGCGTACCAGTTACGAATTAAGCGGCTTTTCAGGATGATTTCCACCCCCCGGGCCCGCGCATAATCGGCATTGAAATACATGTTAAACCGCAGATGCGAATATTTCGGATTGGAGGGAGTGATCGTTTGTGACGTTTCGTAATCAAACATATCCTTCCAATACGCTTTCATTTCCAACACCTGGTCTTCACTGAACCGATGTTTGATTCCGATTTCATACTGGACGGTGGTTTTGGGGTTTAAATTGGGGTTTCCGAAAACCTGGTAGGTCGACTGGGAAGTCGATTTCAACTTGGCATAAACATACTGAAAGGTGGGCAGTTGGGAAAAATGACCGTAATAAAAATAAAGCACATCGTTATCGGTTACCGGGTGTGAGATTCCGAATCGGGGGCTCAATCGTCCTTTTCCGCGATAACCGAATAGTTCGAAGGTTTCCCGCTTAAATTTTTCCCGCGCCGCATCGGTAACGATTATCGTGTTGGGGTCATTGATGGCCTCCTCCACATACTTGCCGGGAAACCAGTAATCATAACGGACACCCAAATTGGCCGTCATCCCTTCAAAAGTGATCCGATCCTGAATAAAGACGGCTCCGAAATCGGTTTTAGTGCGGTAGGCATCATAATTCGCCCCCATACCGGTGGTACCGGTCCACGGTTCCTCAATATCCACTACCTGGATTTCAGATAATGTGTTTTCAATGCCGGCTTTGATCTTATGACGCTTCCCCGCGTGATACGTCCAATCGGCATCCACGCGATAGTTATCGCTGGAAATATCATACCATTCGGGAGAAAAACCGGTATCATAAAATTCGTCTCCATAGGTAATGCGAATATTCCCATCCTGATCGGTTACAATATAATTGATCGGTTCCAAATCCAGGCGTTCCTTATATTCGCTCCAGGGTAAATCCCGGACCGCGCTGTGTTCCAGGGTAATAAACCGGCCGAAGACGATTTCGTAGAACGATCGGGTATTCAGGGTGTGCGTCCAGTTTATATTCAACAATCGTGATTCCCGGGTAATGGTATTATAGTTATCCAGAATTTTTTCATAACGGTACGGGTAATAGGTTGATGAAAAAGCGCGGGGCATGAAATAGCCCTGGTTAATATTCAACGACACATCGTACGACACACCGAATTTCTTTTTCGCGGACAACGCCCAGGTAATTTTGTACAGCAAATGCCAGTCGTTGTTTTCCCGTGGGGCGAGGGATTGCATAAGTTCATCTGCGGTCCTTTCGCTCATCCCCCGTGGAGGAACCCAGTTCCGATGGGGGTACAGCTTTTTGGCTCCGGGAAGATTGCCGTCGTATATTTTTCCGTATCCATTGGAAAAGAACGAAAATTTTCCGGGGAAATCCAACCCCAGCTTGGGCAATACTTTCTCCAGCAGGAGTGCCGGACCACCAACGCTGAATTCCAAACGGTCCGTATTATAATGGGTGATCGCATTTTTGGGCAAACGCCAGTTATCACTGGTATACTTGAGTGAGCCTTCATATTTATCCCGGCCTTCTTTCAAGCGGATATTCACTACCCCGGACATGGCCTGCCCGTATTCCGCGTTGTAGCCGCCGGTGACAATCTCCAGTTCCTCGATACTTTCGGCGGTAACGAACAGATTCCCCGAATAACCCGATAAGGGATCTTTTATTGACATGCCATCGATCATATACAGGCTTTCGTCAACCCGCCCGCCGCGAATATGGATTTCATTATCCTGCTTGGTAACGCCGATTTGTTCCGCTAAAATATCCTCAACGCTATATACTACTTTATTCGCAATCTCATCGCTTCGTATCCTGGACATGGAAGATGTTTCGTCCACGTCGAAAAGCGGTTTCTCCCCCACAACGACGACTTCTTCTCCCAGGGTTAATACGGTTTCTTCCATAGAAAAATCCAGGGTTGTCGTTTTTTGGGGACGGATTTTAATCCCGGTCTGCAGCACAACTTTGAATCCAATGATCGAGGCTTCCACGTCGTAGGTTCCGGGATTGATACCGTCAATAAAATAACCGCCGTCAGCGCTTGTGGCAGCGCCGTAGTATGTTCCTTTAATCATAACATTGACGCCAATCAACGGTTCTTTGGTTTCCGCGTTTATTACCCGGCCTTTAAGCGCCCCCCTGTTTTGCCCGCACAGCAAAACGGGTATCGCGATCCAGACCCAGATCAGGTACCGCAGCTTCATCGCGGAAATTCCTCCTTTAACAAGTAGGCGATGAATTTCCCCGCTGACCCCCGGCCCTCCAGTATCGGTCGGGTACCATTATGTAAAGGCAGGGACATCAGCACAATTTTCCCCGATAAACTTGTGGGCGATACCTGAAATTGTCCGATGCTGCACACATTGGGTGTTCCCGTCCATCCGTCGGCGCTGCTCTCCGGCTCCTGTAAACGATACAGACTTTCGACCCGGGCGAATTGAGTGGTATCCGGGTTAAAGCCCTTGACCCTGATGGGAATCAGACTGGAAGTCACCAGGTCCAGGTCGGGAGAAACCTGGGAAACAAGAGTTCGTCCGGATAATAAACGACCCGATGGGTTCAATACGAACGAGGAATCGAGCGGGAACCAGGTAAAGGTTGTATCCTTCAATTCCGGGGCATCTAAAAAGAAATTACCGCCGCCCAAAACAAAATTTAAAATATTCGCGCTGGCCTCCAGATATGTTTCCTTACCGGTATAAGCGGAGTACCAGATCACGTGGTCAAAGTAATTCAGGTTGGCGGAAATATCGGTTGCCGAATAGGGCAGTTCCTTACCGATTTCCCATACCGAATAATTACCGGCGCCAAGCACGGAATCCAGGACACTTCGATACCAGGACTGAGCCTTATTCCGGCTGTCCTGGACAAAATCGTCTACCAGGAGCACATTTCCGACAACGGGTATGACTTTCCAATAATTTGGTTCGTTGGGATTTTCCTCATCGGGAAACCGGGCAATGGGGCTTTCCGCCCCGGCAATATCGCGCGCCTTGATATAGAAGACATGGAACCCCGGGGCGATACCCTGCAACGTAATACTTGAATACGAGACCGCATCCAACCGATTCCAGCAGGTATCACAGGTATCATCCAACGCATAATAAATGTCCGTCACCGTTTCGATACCATCCTGGTCATCAATATCCCAAACAAATGTCCTCGTCGGGAACGTAAAACTGGTGTCACTGTTTATATCGGCAAGAAAAGGGTTGCTGCGGTATCGAAACCCGATCGTGGGCGGTGAATTTTCCATCGGCAAAACCAGTTGAGCCGGAGTGGGGTCAACCAGACTATCGTTATCCACGGCGGCAACTTCAAACCGGAACACATCCAGATCGGTACGTATGGGCACATAAAACAGACCCGATTCCTTCGTGGTATAGGTCCAGGCCGAGTCGATATTCCATTTATAGTAATAACCGATTACATCCCCGTCCCGGTCTTCGCCCCACCAATGAAGAACCTGGCGGCTGGTGGTGATGGTCGTAAAAGCATGACTTAAAGTATCCCAAATCATGCTCGTGTCAGGTTCGGTTCCGATCGCGTAGGTCCAAAGCGTATCGCGGAGGGTGTCGCCGGTTACCGGGTCTTGCGTGACAATAATTTCATCGATAGCGGCAAAGATAGTATCAATCGCTGTAAGCGAAAGGTAGGTCTCGGGCGGCAGGGATTCATACGGCTTGGAGGGGTCCTCATATTCCCAGAGGGAACATGACCACAGGACCAGTGAAACCAGGATTACGTGGTATGTTAACCGTGAGAGATGCGACATTCTTTGTTAACCACTCATCTCAAGAGTCGTGATCACCGCAACCCGT
>JALUTR010000218.1 GCA_027021785.1 Fidelibacterota bacterium
TTTTTGGGGCATAATTTCCCCTTCTTCCGCGACGGCGAATATATCGTTCAAATCGGGTGGTTTTACCAGCCCGGCGATTTCATAGTCCTCTTTGCGCAAGAGGCATTCCCCGGGATCCGATGTTCCGCGCAAGTATTCCAATCGTTCCAGATCCTGTTGGATGGTGGAATCCAGGCCCAGGACTTTTTTTAATACGAAATTATGAAAGATATTCACCGGCAGGCGCCTGAACGTATCGGAATGCCCCGGGAATTCCCGAGCCAACTGATCAAAGGCCTTGAAAATCAGGGATAGGGACGTTCCCGTCTTCCGATGATACAATCCCAGGCACACCGCACCCGGTTTAACTTCATCATCGAGAAAGGCCAAAAGTGATTCCAGCGAAGGGTAACGTCGGACTTCAAAATTATGTTCCAGGTCCGACAGGATATCATCCAGGGGCTTGTCACATGTTTTGATTAATCGGTGGGTGGGCAAAACGTTTAAACCGGGATTGAAGGAATTTACCAACGTGACCATTACCCGGTTGCTCCCGGGAATATCCGGGTACTGTGTAAAAAACCGGAGTGCCGTTCGATAACGATGGTGCCCGTCGGCAATGATTACCTTGGTTTTCGCCAAGACATCCCGGATGTCATGAATTTGCGGAACATCCTTAATCAACCACAGGCGATAGCGCACTCCGTCATCGGTTGTAACGTCAATTTGTGGCTCCGCTTTTTCCATTTCGGTCATAACCGATTCCACCACCATGGAGGGATCCCGATAACACATAAAAATCTGGCCCGAATTGGTACCGGTGGCTTTCATAAGACGAAAACGGTCCTCGACGTGCTTGTCAATCGTTTGTTCGTGGGGGAGGATATTTTCACCCAGCGGTTCCAGCTCCATCTCGGCAATAAATCCAACACGGTTTACCGGCTTCCCCCGATGGGTAAACGATTGGGATAACAGGTACAAAACCGGTTCGGAATCCTCTCTTACGATGCCGAATGATTTCCAACGATTCAATAATTCAGCGGCCCGACGATACCGATCGTCACCGGCGGATCTATTCAGGATGATGCGGACGAAGTTGTAAAGCGAGGAATCGTAAAGCGCGGATTGGCCTTCTTTGGTAATTACGTCATACGGAGGCGCAACGACTTTGCTGATATCGGGCACGAGGGATAAATCATAGCGCCAACCTTTAAAAGGATAAATTTTAGGCATGGAAGTGTCAGCCGTAATTAGAGCTTTTAGTCCTTAAGATTTTCTTCGGGCTATTAGCGGTTATTCAGACAATAATATTATCAATCTACCGATTGAAGCCGTTATGGATGATTCCGTTAATTATCCTTTAGTTGAACCAATCGGATTGAACCAGTTGCTTGGCTTTATCAAGGTCTTCAATGAAATCAATTTCAATGGTCGGGAAATCCGAAACGTCTTCGTAATAAAGATTTGTTTTTGACAGCATGCGATGGATGGCGGCTTCGAAATAATCGGCCTTGCCGCCGGCCTGAATCAGTTTTTCCAATGATTCCGCAAACAGGCGGGAAAAAGATTCGGAAAACTTCGCCACACCGATGAATTCCCCCAACGCATTTTCCTGTATTAATTCTTTCCCGATGGCGACAATTCGTTTACTTGCCCCCTCAATCACCTTCACCTCCTCGCGTCCGCAAGGCTTGACCTCAACCGCCAGAACAGAATCGTGTTCCGAATCCACGATCCGTTTCATCACGGGACGGGGATACAGCACATCGGCGTTCATCAAAATAAAAGGCCCGTTTTCAAATTCTTCCCGGCACAGGAAAACGGAATAGGCGGTGTTGGTTTCAAAGAAATGATGGTTTACGATAAACTGAAAATCAACTTCAGGATATTGGGATTGTAAATATTCCATCAAGCGCTCCCGATAATATCCGACCACGACGACAATCCTGTTCAATCCGCTTTCCTGAAGCGCCTGAATCTGATAGTCGATTATGGCCTTCTCACCAACATCCAAAAGACATTTCGGCTGGTTATACGTCAGGGGGTACAATCTCCGGGAGACACCTGCGGCTAAGATTATGACATTCATAACGGGGGTGAAATTACGTGGGGCGGGTAAATTATCATAATGTCAACTAACATTGGCAACTAACATTGATATTCGTGAATCATCCCGTTCGTTTTTTCATAAAACGGGGATTCACGCCTTCCCGGGGCTTTCGATACGTTCTTCAATGGCGTCGACCAACCGGCCCGAAGCATTCCCATCCAATTGGAACAGAAAGCGGTCCCGCGCCCGTAAACGGGCGGATTCCATCGTGTCCGGTTTGTCAAGAATCTGTTTCAGGCACCATTCCAGGAGCATCGGCTCGCTGAGGCGACAGGTGAAATCGATCCGTTCATAACGATCCATATCCAAACGGGATTTCAGCAACCAGGGTATCAATCGATGTTTCCATCTTCTCCTGGAAAATTCGGTCTGGATAATCGGACGGTTCAGGGCCAGAAACTCGAACAAGGTCGAAGAAATATCGGTAATCAGAATGTCCGCCATTTGATAGTAGGGCAGAATGTTGAAATGATCGGGCGGAATTAAATGAACATGGGGATGCAATTCGGCAATTGCCTGCGCCTGACGATGGTGGTGGGAATATTTTTTCTTAGTCCAGCTAAACTGATGCAATTTAATTAAAACATTCACGCGGTTGGCGATGGCCGTAAGTTCCGGCAGCAGCAGTTCAATGGAAGAAGGGTAAAACGTCGGCGCGTACAGAACGGTTTTTTTATCCCCGGATAACCCGAAATCGGCCGCTATCTTCTCCAAATTGTTCTTATCGGTTTTCACCAGGGGATCCAACTTGGTAAACCCACACAGGACCAGTCCCCGCTCCCCCTTTTTCCGCAATATTTCGTACCGTTCTTTCGCTTCCACCGCCCGCAGGTTTACCCTGGGGGACATATCGCGGTAATACGATTTTTTTAATCCGATTCCGTGATATACCATGACCACCAGGGTATTGGAAGCCGCTATTTCAGTTAAATATTGTTTGTTCCCTGTAAGCAATACATCAAATGCCTGCTCCCTTATTTTCTTCCTGCGTTCCTTTTCTCCGGCGGCTTCCAGGTAATCGATTCCAAGCTCCTTTATCGCCTTCTTAAAAACACGTATTTCCTGTTCATCGACTTTATTGGAAATGGAAGCAACGATGTGATAGGATGCCCGCTTTTGCATTTCCCGTATTATGGGAATGAATTGAGGAAGGTAGTACAAATGGTGGTGTTCAAAAAAGACCTTGGTCATGGGAACATCCGTTGAATCTGCTTTTTCCGGTACCAGTTGATCGGTTTGGGCCGCAACCGTTTTGCCGCGCCGGACTCCAACACTTCTTCCACGGCCCGGATGACGCGCCGGGAAGATTTTCCATCGCGGTAAGGATGCAACTGTTTGCGGTAAAACTCACGGTTGGAGGCAAACTCCGCCGGGTCGGCGATGGATCGTTCGATAGCGCCGAATAACGCGTCCGGTTGCATGATGTTGATTCCTTTGTCAATCCGGGAAGTAGCCCGGTAAGTAATCAATGGACGATCCAGGAAAAGGTATTCATAGGCCACCGAAGACGTGTCCGTAACAAGCACGTCCGATGCCTCCATGGCCGGTAAAATATCGTTGGTGTCCAGGACCCTTAAACGCTCACATTGCAACGCCTTGAATTCGGACACGGTGGTTTTATCCATCAGGTCGTGAAATTTCACGATCCATTGGTACGGAACATGCAGCATACTTTTGATCGTCGACAGCAGATCGTCAGCCGAACTGTATTTGGGACTGAAAGTAGGCGCGTAGAGGATAACCGGCCGATCGGGGTTTAACCCCAGTGACCGTTTTTTCCGTTTAATGGAGGTCGATAAATCCAGACGATCCAACTTGGGCCAGCCGGTTTCACGCACGAGGAAATGGCCTTTTTTGGCGGCCAATCCATTGAATCTTCCGGTCATGAACGGGCCGGGTGTACAGTACAAATCGAAAAATCCGGTAATCCGGTAGTGGCCTTTTTTTTCTTCACCCAGTCCGTGAAAAATCTGCACTTTCAAACCCGGCCAAAAATGGGGGACCACATTTCCCGGAACGATCACCGCATCCGGGTTGAAATCCATTACTTCGGCGTTTGTTTCTATTCTATCCCCGGGAGACTCCCGTGTCCGGGCGGCGGCGGCAACATACCAGCGAACTTCACCTGAAGAGGCCTCCCTGATCGCCTGCTGGACAGGTTCCAGGATGGAAAAGGAGTAGGGTTTGGTCACCAACAATAGATAACGTGTTGCTACCATAATCGGTTTACCGGTCTTGTCGATGGTTTCGCATACTTCAAATTAACGAAAACAAACCATCCCAAACCAGTAAAGCTACAGGAATGACATCTGATAGTTTATATTTCTCTCGCCGATATGAAATAGAAAATGTATTCGACACAAACCATTGTAAACCGAAAAAAGACCAATCCGGTGAACATTTGCTCTGCTTAAGGGAAGAATCGTTCTTCACAATGACATTTATTTTGATCTGGAGCGTGGGCGTAAGAAAGGCCCGGGTATGTTTCGGCCCAACGGTATTTTTTGGTAAAGGTTTTCCTCCAGCTCATTAATTAAAATCAGCAAGTTGTGGGAACCATAGAAAAAAACAGTTTATTTGTACGAAGATCCCAGTCTTAAAAAGAAGTGTTTCAGGTGACTCTTTTTCATCTAACTTTAGTTCCGTATATTTGTTACAATTATAATCCATCATTATTATTAGTATAAGCCCGTATAATTAGTGACCGGAAACACCTATAAACGTCTCGCGCGGTTAGTTTTTCACTATTGGCCCCACCTTTTATTTTCAACACTCGCGGCGCTGATTTATGTTGCTCTGAATAGTATTTCCATTTGGTTAACGGCCTCCCTGATCAACAATATTCTGACGGACTTTAACAAATTGGTTCAGCAACAGGAAGCCCTGCGTTTGACAAGGGATATTAATCTTAACGAACAGTTAAAGCTCTGGACCAACCAAATTATACTGCGCGATACACCTGTCAAAACACTGGAAATATTATGTTTAACTATTCTTGGTGTATTCATCCTTAAAAATATATTTTTATACCTGAAAAATATTTCCATCGCATTTGTCCAAACACGTTTAATAACGGAGGTGCGTAATAAACTATACATTCACATCCATAAGCTACCACTTGAGTTTTTCAATAAAAAAAGATCCGGTGAATTAACTTCGATTCTCGTGAATGATGTTCAGAACATGCAGGACGCATTTGCGACAAGCTTTCAGAAACTTTTTGTTGAACCAATCAATATATTAACATTTACTGTTCTGCTTTTTATTATCAGTTGGAAATTGGCATTATTGTCGATGATTATTGTCCCCTTCACCGGCATGACGATTATTCTGATCGGTCGGAGTATACGACGTAAATCAAAGCGTACGCAGGTTCAGATAGCCGGTATAATGGATATTATTAATGAAACCCTTTCTTCGATCCGGATTGTTAAAGCTTTTGTCATGGAAAAGTATGAAGTTCAGCGATTTCTTAAGGAAAATGAGAAATATTTCAGACTTTTATTTCGCAGAGCCCGTTTACGATATATCGCCAGTCCGATTACGGAAACAATAGGTGTTATTATTGGGGTGACTCTCCTTTGGTTTGGTGGTTTGGAAGTCCTTTCTCAAAAGGGAATAACCGCCGAGGATTTTATACGGTTTATCTTTCTACTCTTTTCAACTCTGGGGCCGATCAAATCCCTTGGTAATGTAAACATACGATTACAGACCGGTATTGCCTCCGCAGAGCGGGTATTTCACATTATGGATACCCGTTCGTCAATTGTAGACTGTCCCAATGCAATTCAGAAAAAAGAATTTTCTTCCAATATCAAATTCTCACATGTCTATTTCAATTACAGCATCGAGGATCTTCCCGTATTGGAGGACATTTCGTTTGAGATTCAAAAAGGGGATGTCTTTGCCATGGTGGGACCCAGTGGAGCCGGGAAATCAACAATTGCCGATCTTATTCCCAGGTTTTACGATGTAAACAAAGGGGAAATAACAATTGACGGTATCGATATCCGGAAAATAACGATTAATTCATTACGGGGATTAATGGGAATCGTATCACAGGAAACCGTTTTATTTAATGATACGGTGGCCCGGAATATTGCCTATGGTCTATCCGATATCCCAACAGAAAGGATTATCGCAGCCGCCAAAGCAGCCAACGCACTGGAGTTTATCGAGAGAATGCCGGAAGGTATAAACACGGTTATCGGAGAACGCGGAGTAAAGTTATCCGGGGGACAACGTCAGAGACTTTCCATCGCCCGTGCGCTGTTAAAAAATCCACCTATATTAATTCTCGACGAAGCGACATCTTCCTTAGATACAGAATCGGAAAAATTAGTCCAGCACGCCATCGAAAATCTTATGGAGGACAGAACCGTACTGGTCATCGCACATCGGTTATCAACTGTTAAAAACGCCGATCAAATTGTTGTCCTGGACAAAGGCAAAATCGTACAGACCGGGACACACCAGGAATTAATTAAAACTGCCGGGTTGTATAAAGATCTATACGATATACAATTCGAGAAAGATTGAAAATCCCGACGCAAGTATCAAAGAATTCTTTCGATTAAAGGGACAATAAAAACAACCATATAAAACTGGTTGGGGTGTTAACCCGATTTTATCATTCTCCACACCCTGATAACAACACGATAATATCAACAACTTCCGTACCATACTCAGCTTCGACTGTATTTTGGCAATTTTTTAAACAAAATATGTAAAACTTAGATTAGGATTCTACGAAGTTTGATAATTATTGGGTAAATTTGCGGATGCCTGTTCTGAATACAAAACAGGTAAAAGCAGACGAATGAGAAATAAAATTAATATCCCCATTTTCATATCGCAAAATTTAATTTGAGGTACAGATGAAAATCGAAAAACCTTCCGGAAAACTTGGAGTTTTGATCCCCGGGATGGGTGCGGTAGCCAGCACTTTTATTGCCGGAGTAGAAGCCATTAAACAAAAGATGGCCAGACCAATTGGAAGTATGACCCAGTTGGGAACAATTCGATTAGGTAAACGGACAGAAAATCGCGTCCCCCTAATAAAAGATTTTGTTCCACTCGAAGAATTATCAAACATGGTATTTACCGGTTGGGACATCAATCAGGAAAATCTCTATGAGATTAGTAATCGTTCCGGAGTTCTTGACCGGGAATTGGTAGAACGATTGAGACCGCAACTCGAGAAAACAAATGTGCTGAAAGCCGTTTTTGATAAACGATATGTCAGACGTCTCTCCGGAGACTGGGTAAAAACCGGAAAAAATAAAATGGATTTAGCCGAACAGATTATTGCGGATATTCAAACTTTTACCAAAGAAAATAATACGAAAACAAACGTTATGATTTGGTGCGGCAGTACGGAAATATATTTTAAATCCTCCGCAGTACATTCATCGTTGTCAAAGTTCGAGAAGGGTTTGATCGACAGTGATCCCGAAATTTCACCCAGTATGATTTATGCTTATGCGGCATTGAAACTGGGGATTCCTTTTGCCAATGGATCACCAAATCTCACGGTTGACATCCCTGCGCTTCAGGAATTAGCCCTGAAAAGCGGAACGCCGATTGCCGGGAAAGATTTTAAGACCGGGCAAACATTGATAAAAACGATCATC
Source organism: Fidelibacterota bacterium (assembly GCA_027021785.1). GTDB lineage: Bacteria > Fidelibacterota > Marinisomatia > Marinisomatales > JAADGP01 > JAADGP01. The sequence goes on from JALUTR010000218.1 coordinate 7,723, forward strand.
GCTCCGGGACTGAAAGCCCGCCAGATCGGAATAAAAGGCTGGTTTTCTACCAATATACTGGGTAATCGCGACGGCGAGGTATTAGATGATCCGGATGCTTTCAAGACCAAAGAAGAAAGTAAACTAGGAGCCCTGGATTACATCCTGCAACCTGAAATATATCCCGATTTATATAGCAACTTGTACCATAAGGTTCGCATTAACTATTACCCACCACGGGGTGACAACAAGGAGGGATGGGACAACATTGATATATTCGGATGGTTAGGATACCCGATGCAAATTAAAATTGATTTCTTATGTCGTGATAGTATTCTGGCGGCGCCGATCGTTCTTGATCTTGTACTGTTTCTGGATCTTGCGAAACGGGCCGGGATGAAAGGGATCCAGGAATGGCTCTCCTTCTATTTCAAAAGTCCGATGACATTACCGGAATTATACCCCGAGCACGATCTGTTTGTACAACTCGCAAAATTGAAAAATACCTTACGTCATTTCATGGATGAAGAATTGATTACACACCTCGGACTCGACTATTACGAAGATTAAATACATTTTAAATATGTAATTCATCCTGAAACTTAAACCTAATCAATAGTTACTTTTTGAAGTTAATAATCATTGCCGCCGGTCGGGGATCGCGAATTAAATCTCTGAGTAAAGGGATACCAAAAACACTCCTTAAAATAAACAGCCAACGCATAATCGATTGTCTATTGAATAACTGCATTAAAACCAATATTCGTGAATGTGTTGTTGTTACGGGATATAGGAATGATCTCATCGAAAACTATCTGTCAGGTTTATCTTTGGACATCAATATCGAATTCGTTTATAATCCTGATTGGGATAAGCCTAACGGTATTAGTGTTTTAGCTGCTAAAACAGCTATTCCACCCAACACGGATTTCCTGATTTCCATGAGCGACCATCTATATGGCGCCGATCTGTTACAAAATGTGATCGACAGCAGCTTGGAACAAACAACAGCCAATGTTGGTTTGGATTTTAATACTGAAAATATTTTTGATATTGATGATGGAATGAAAGTTAAGGTAGACAGTCATGATCGAAAAATAATTACGGCTATGTCCAAAAAACTGACAGTTTACGATGCGATTGATTGTGGTGTTTTTAAATGCCGTTATGATTTTTTCGGAGTATTGGAACAAGCAAAGAGGAGGAACGCATTTTCGCTTTCCGACGCCTGTAATTTACTTCTTGCGAAACGGAAATTAGGAGGCGTGGACATTGGTAATTCCTTTTGGCTGGATATTGATACCGAAGATGCTTTTCAATATTGCATAAAACATAGTACCGGTTTTTTCACGCCCTGGAGTTCCGACAAAATTGAAACTGATAACCAATGAATATTTATTATTTAGCAAACCAGGTTTATCAGTTCTCCTACGCCAAACCCATTTATAACCGGATCGGGGGGACCTTTCTTGTAACCAATACAAAAAAATTCCTTCGCTTTAAAAAACATCTTAAGAACGGTAATGCATTCCCGGAGATAAAAACTTTTCGTAATACCCCCGCAGTCATAAAACGCGATATTAAAAATTTGTACGACTTCGACGGTGTTATCTTATCTCAATCCAATACCCGTATTAATTGTAATCGCAATCGGTGTATAACTATTTTCATCGGTCATGGTACCGGCGATAAAAAATACGGCGGTAATCCCCAGATACTTGAAAGTTATAATTATCATTTTCTATCCGGGCCGAAACATCTTGAAAAGCTGAGAGATGTGGGTGTAAATATTCCGGACACGGACTTAATCAAGATCGGTAATCCAAGGTTTGAT
>JALUTR010000219.1 GCA_027021785.1 Fidelibacterota bacterium
TGGGAGAAATTTCTTTCAGATTCAATCATCGTGATGAGGACATATTTCCTTTAATTTACAAGATGTTAAGGTCTACAGGCTATCATGAAATACAGCAGTTTTTGGTCCGTTTTCGTTGACTATTACCTAAATTTACAGCAGAACACCACCTGACCACTGCGGCTGTTAATGGTAAAATAGAGTAAGGGAGGAGACGGTTTGATGCCGGTGCCGAATCCCACGCCGATTTATCGTTTTATCCATGTGGACAACCTGCACGTATGCTTACATCGCGGCGGACTACATGCACCGAATCATATCCCCAACGACGGGTTGAGATACAAGACGATTCATAACGTGGATATCCAACTCGAGCGGCGAGTCACCCGGATTTCATGTGGGCCAGGAGGCGTGATACATGACTATGTGGCCTTCTATTTCGGGTATTTGTCTCCGATGATGCTCCAACTCAAGACAGGGCGGGTAGAAGGATACAGTGAGGGGCAAGAACCATTGATTTACCTGGTCTCTACGGCACAGGCTGTAGTGGACAGCGGAGTCGGTTACGTTTTCTCTGACGGGCATGGGATTGCGGCCTATACAGAGTGGTACGGCGACTTATCCAATTTAGATAAGGTGGACTGGAACATGGTCTATCAGCGGTACTGGGCAGACAACATAGACGATATGGACCGCCAACGAAGAAAGCAAGCAGAATTCCTCGTGCATCGGTTCTGTGACTGGAAATTGATCCATGAAATAGGGGTAATCAATGACACAATGAGCGAAAAGGTAAATAACGTACTGAACCGTTTTCCAAATCGTTCGCACCCACCCGTGCGGGTGCGACGAGAGTGGTACTACTAATGAAAGGAGATACCACCATGATAGAGATTAAGCGTGGTAATGTCCTCGAAGCCAATGCAGAAGCATTGGTCAATACCGTGAATTGCGTTGGCTACATGGGTAAAGGAATTGCCCTGCAGTTCAAGAAAGCATTTCCCGAGAACTTCAAGGCATACGAGCGGGCCTGCAGAGCAAAGGGGGTGCGTCCAGGGAAGATGTTCGTCTTTGAAACTGGCTCCATGTGGAATCCTAAGTATATCATCAATTTTCCTACAAAACGCCATTGGCGGGGCAAGTCACGCCTGGAGGACATTGAAGCGGGGTTGCAGGCTTTAGTGGACGAGGTTGTAAAGCGTGGGATCAAATCCATTGCAATCCCACCCCTTGGGTGTGGGCTTGGCGGGCTGGATTGGAATACGGTCCGACCGATGATAGAGAAAGCATTCTCGTCGCTCCCTGACGTACGAGTATTGCTATTTGAACCACATGGAGCGCCGGAGGCCAAGGCGATGCCTGTGCGAACAAAACGACCGCGACTGACACCAGCAAGGGCTTTGTTTGTCATGTTAATGCGACAGTATTCTGAACTCGCTTATCGCTTGACATTGCTTGAGATTCAAAAGCTGGCCTATTTCCTTCAAGAGGCAGGGGAACCGCTGCGGTTGAAATATGAGGCTGGTTTCTATGGTCCTTATGCACACAATCTCAATAAGGTTCTTGAGATTTTGGAGGGTCACTTCATACGAGGGTATGGTGATACCCAAGAACCTGATGTGGAAATCGAATTGCTTCCTGGAGCAGCCAAGCAAGCTATTGAGTTCTTGGAAAGACAAAAACACCGAGGAAGCCTCGATAGGTTGAAGAAAGTATCGGTATTGATCGAGGGTTTTGAGACCCCATACGGAATGGAGTTGCTTTCTTCGGTGCACTGGATTGCCTGTCATGATCCTGATCCAGCACGAACCGCGGATGATGCCGTAGAAAAGATTTTTCTGTGGAATGAACGAAAGCGCCGTCTTTTTCGTGCTGAGCACATACGCATTGCCTGGAATAGGTTGGAAGAGAATGGTTGGTTGCCGGCGGCGGAGAAAGATTGATGCCGGGTAAGCACACAGAACTGGCTTTTGAATCTGCCATCGAACACCACCTCGTAACTGCGGGTGGTTACGAGAAAGGCGCCCCAGACAAGTTCGACCGAGAACGGGGTCTGTTTCCGCAAGATGTCCTTGCCTTCATTCGGAAGACCCAGC
>JALUTR010000220.1 GCA_027021785.1 Fidelibacterota bacterium
ACTTCAAGCCGTGGATTATGCGGGAAACACCTCCCGCATATATAAAGTGTCAAATATTGTTTATGATACGACACCACCCGAAATCAATATATTACATCCACCGTCCGGCGTGTATATAAATCAACCCACGGTAACGATCAAGACTTCCGAACCATTAAAAGAAGGTACGGTGACGTTTATTCGGCAGGGAGGCGCGCCGGATTCGAGAAAAAGACATAAATACCTGTTGCAGGGGAAAGAGTTAAGACCGTTGGGCGCGGATGGAATAACGATTAGTCGCCATACGCAACTTGTTGACGGAACGATTTACCGAATTGAATTCAGCGCCGTTGACCGGGCCGGGAACACGGCGGAGACTGTGGGCGTCGATAGTATTTATTATGATGTTTCAGCGCCCGTTTTTACCATTTCCAAACCGTTGCCCGATCAGGTGGCTGTCGGGCCGTCCGTCAGTTACACTTTATCGGAAGATATCGTTTCCGGTTCCGCTACCTGGATCCGGGAAGGTGGATTGCCGGATCCGAATTCGCCCCATGTAATCGAGCTCGTTCCGGAAGAAATGAAGCAGGGTGAATACAGGGATTACACGCTGAAAAACCAACCGGAACTGAGTGTGGGGGCCATCTATACCTTGGCTTTCCAGGGAAAAGACAGGGCCGGGAATGAGAATAAACCGTCCCGTGTGCGTGGTGTTGAAATGGTCAGGCTCCTGGATGGCAACTGGTATTTTAAAGGTGCCATTATGACTGTCGCCTGGTCCTTTGAATCCACCGCGGGAAGTGATGGTACTTATGGAACTTTTGCCCAGGGGGTACAGTTGGGAACAAAGATCAGCAATCAGGAGTTCGGCACTTTTAAATTGGATTATTCCCAAAAACCGTGGGTGCTTGAATGGGAATTGAAATCCGGCCAAAAGCGAATCAGTCTTTTTGAGTTTCAGGATAATACCCATATAAAGGTAATTACCGGCGCCAAAAAGCCCAAAAATTGGACCGATGGTGAAATCATGATTTATGAATTCCGGTAAAAGATTATGCCGGATTTTTAAGCTTCCCGTTCCTTTTTGGCGGGGATCCTACACAGCAGGTCGTGTCGTTCAATTTCATTGCCATTGGAGTTAAAACGAAATCGGATTAAATTCGCCGGCAAAATTTGAGGAGTTAAATAGCAAATGGCTAAAAAAGTTACAGGTTTTGCTTCAAAGACAGTAAAAAAGAAGCAGGACTGGAAATATGTTAAATTCGTCAAAAGCGTTCGTTCGGAGAAGACCGGCCACTGGCGGTTCAACGAAACAATGGTGCGGTTAAACGGTGGTGAAACGTTGGACGCGGCATTGAAGAGGATCAATGAAGAGAAGAATGCCCTGGATATTGAAATGCCGGTATTCGACGAACCGGTTGAGGAAAAAGACGAATCTGCGGAAAACCAGCCGGAACCAACTGAAAAAGCGGAAGAGTCCGCCGCCGGTTAGAAAGTTACGGAGGAAACCGGGAAGTCATTTCCCGCTTGCAGTGGCTTTTAAGCAATCGTAACCCTGACCTTCTTTATTTCAATTCGGATTCAATAAAATAAATTCCCGATCAGTCGAACCAAATTCGTCTGATCGTTTTTTGACAATGTGTTTATTTACTGTGGATCGGTGATAATTTAAAAAAACCCGGTGTGGTCGAATGGTTGTCCCGATGGAATCGGGGAAGGCGCAGAAAAAAAATGGATTACGATGAAGATTTGGAGAGGTGGCCGAGTGGCTGAAGGCGCACGCTTGGAAAGCGTGTATACGTTTACGCGTATCGCGGGTTCGAATCCCGCCCTCTCCGCCATACTACGCAAATGACCTCCGGTGGAGGTCATTTGACTTCGTATGGCGGGCCAAACTTTGAAAATGATATCTGGGGAAGATTATTTGATTTCGTATGGGAGGCTATTTGTGCACAAATGATTTCTGGCCGAGGTCGTTTGATTCCGTGTGACAGGCCCGTCTGAGTGAGAATGTAATCTGTAGGTAGTTAACAAATGGGAGTTTTTGGATGTGGTATGTTTACTGTCTTGAGAATGTCG
>JALUTR010000221.1 GCA_027021785.1 Fidelibacterota bacterium
CCTTTGATTCCGGAATTACCACCGACGCGACCCTACTCCCGGGAGCCGTAGGGTCCTTTGAGCTTTATGTCCCCCATTCGTTTGGTTCCTTTATCGGGTATTCCTATATCATCGATTGGGAAGAGTACGAATAACCGAAAATTTTTATGGTATCCAGGGAGATGAGACGCGTCAGCATCGCCTTAATCGGGTTAACCTTTGGTCTGATAACGACGGCAACGTCACAGACCGAATCCGCAACTTCTGCGGCCGATATTTTCTTCCTTGATCTGGGTATTGTAATTGAACCGGCCACCGGTAACGAAACCTATTCCCGCCTGGTGGAAGCGCCATCCAAGGAAGTGCAGATTCAGATTAAGAAAGTAAAAAGTGGAACCGTCTACATGGCAGCCTCCAAGGAGATGTTGGCGGCGCTGGACCGAATTCAGCGGCGGATGGATAATCTGGAAACCTCGTTTCAGAAGGAAATAACCGGACTGCGAAATGAGAATAAAGAATTGCGCGTAATGCTGGCCGAATTTACGGCGCCACCGCTACCCGAACCGGAACGGCCGTCGATAATGCTGGCGGATGTGTCCGGAGATTTGGGAATCCTTGCCGATATGACCGCGGTCGCCGAGCTACCCGTTGTCCAGGTGCCCCCGCCTGTGAAATTGCCGCCAAGCCCCGTCACTCAAAAGCAAAAGACTTTCGACCAGGCGACCTATTTATCCGCCGTATTCGCTTATGAGCGGGAAGACTATCAAAAAGCGTTGGAGTATTTTACGCGGTTAGCCCGGGATCAAGCTGATCCCCGAACCTTGAGCAATATATTGTACTGGATGGCGGACTCATACCAGCAGTTAGGTGATTACCAGCAAGCTCTTGAGATTCTGGATAAATTATTGCAAGGCGCGAACGTTCACCGAATTGACGACGCCCTTATTAAAAAAGGATTGTTATATCGAAAAACGGGTCAGGAGGAATTGGCCCTGGCGGCTTTTCAGCAGGTTGTGAATAATTACCCGGACAGTGAATATTTACGACTGGCCCGGATGGAGTTGAGAAAAGCGGAATTAATACCATGATCAGCATACGTCGAGCCCTTACTTTTTTCATTTTAATCGGTCTGACAGCCTCCCTCTTTGGAGCCACGCGGGTGAGTTATACCAGGCCGGGACTTATCAAGATTCCTACCAGCAGCGCGGTGAGGAGTCCGTATTTGTTCCGAACCGGTTTTGGTGCGGAGATTCATAATTTTTCCAAAGTAAACACTGCCAAGGGTGTTTACTTTGACATGGAATTGGGAAAGAATTTTCTCCTTGGATTTTCATCGGTTATGGGAGCCGATACAACCGCCCTTGCCAACCTTGGGCGGGTTTCCACCCAAATTCCGGTGGAATTCGGTTTTCATATGCAGCAACGGATATACGCCTATAACGACATTTCCGTATCCATCGGTTTACAGGACATTGTTTTTCAGAATTCCCAGGGAGAAGGTTTACGGTTAGACCCGAAGGAATTGTCGTTCTTTACCGTTATCGGCAGCGAGAAGAAAATCGGCGCATATCAAATGAACACCTACATGGGATTCGGTACCGGTGGTTTTGCGCAGGCTGATACTTTGACCACCGATACAACCAGTGGGTTGAGAGCCGGCGTGTTTGCCGGATTTATTTTGAATACTCCTTATTTTGCCAAATGGGGAGGCTTAGACCTTGTGGGTGAATTCGACGGAACAGGCATCAATGTGGGACTCCGCATCCCCCTTACCTCGGATTATCGCTTGAACCTTGGATTCACCCACATCGAAAGATTACCGGAATGGAATACCCGCTATTGGAGCGGGCACCCGGGGGTAACGCTCGGGCTGGATATGGCCGTGTTGCGGACGCCTTCCAAGCAAATGCCGACCATTCCCGGCGGACCGGCGCCGGTGGTGGGTGAAGCCCTGACCTTACCGGGGACGAAAGAACAGATCATGTCGCAGTTGGACACGACCCTGGCGTTAGCCGACTATACGGTGAGTACCCTGCGCGATTCGATGGAATTGATGAACAACGAAATGCGCAACCTCGTAATCCGTTTGTCCGCTATGGAACAACGGTCCAAAGCTTTGCACGACTCATTAATGTCACTGAAATTGGACAAGAACATTACGGAACAGAACATGAATGAAGCGATGCGGCGCTTATCCCGCTCCCTGCGATATTTTTATGCCGGGGATTATCGCACGGCTTTGCAGGAAGTGGAAGCGGCTTTGGAGTTGAATCCCAATCTGGCTCTGGCTTATGCCCGGCGGGGGTCCATCTATTACAAGTTAGGAGATATTCAACGGGCCACCATCGATTGGAATTTAGCCCTCCGGTTAGATCCTGAGTATGATGACGTGCGTAATATTTTAAAGGCCCTGCACGAGAATCGATTAAAATCGACCAGCTTTATACAGGAGTGAGTTAATGGATATTGCAACAATCATCGGTATCATTGTTGGCCTGGGAGCCATCGGGGGAGGCATATTTGTCGCCGCGAGTGCGGCGGGAGCAGGCGTTTCCGGTTTTATATCAACTTCCAGCTTTTTAATTGTTTTCGGCGGAATGATTGCCTCGCTGTCGGTGGCTTTTCCCATGCCGGATCTCAAAAAACTGTTCACGGCCATCGGGGTTGTTTTCCGCGGTGGCGCCTATAAGATGGGCGATTACGTGGATGATGCGGTAGGAGTTGCTGAGATTGCCCGTAAGGGAACGGCGGAATTGGAAAAAAATATTCCCTCGATAAAAAATCCGTTCTTTCGTGATGGTGTGCAAATGGTAGTGGATGGTTATTCACTGGAAGAATTAACCGAAATATTAAACACGCGTATCGATTACCGTGAGATCCGGGAAAAGAGTCAGGCGGACTTATTGAAAACCATGGGAAACATGGCTCCCGCCTGGGGTATGATCGGAACGTTAATTGGTCTGGTAATCATGCTGGCCGGTTTCGGAGGTGAAGAAGGGGGCGGCACCGATGCGTTGGGAGCCGGTATGTCCGCCGCTTTGATTACCACTTTTTACGGCGCCGTGTTCGCTAATCTCTTTTTCCTGCCGATGTCTGCCAAATTCAATCTGCGAATAACGCACACCAATACATTGCAGGCCCTGTTTGTAGAGGCCACCCGTCTTATTCATCAGAAAAAACACCCGTTGATTGTTCGGGAAAAGTTAAATTCGTTTATTCCGCCCAGGGAGTGGAAGCAGGAAGCGTAAAAACAGATGGCGGCTACCACCAGCGAGAAGAAAAAATTTATCGAAAAAGGAAAAGCCCTGGTCGAGGAAGGATTGCCCGGATGGTTCGCTACCTTTGCCGATATGATGACCCTGTTACTGGCGTTTTTTGTATTGCTGGCAGCCATTTCGACTATTGACCCCGTTAAATTGCAGCAAATGGCCGACTCCATGGGAAAATCCGTGGGGAAAAAAATAAAGCGAAAGGGGGCCATGACCTTGGCGGATATTGAAAAAGCCGTCAATCAGGCCGTAAAAAAAGCGCAACTGGAAAAGAGTGTCGAGGTAACGACCAGTCCGAAAGGGGTGACGATCGGGATATCGTCCGATATCAGTTTCGAGTCCGGATCGGCCGATTTGAAACCGGAGATCATTCCCATTTTGAAAAAATTTGTACCGACGATTAAGGAGTCATATTTCCAGGTTGCCATTGAAGGGCATACCGACAGCGATCCGCTGCCGGAAAAATACTGGTCCAGATATCCTTCGAATTGGGAACTTTCCGCAGCCAGAGCGGCGGCCGTCGTACGCGAGTTGATAAAACTTGGTATTGAACCAACACGGCTACAAGCCGTGGGATATGCGGAATATATTCCCCGGGATCGCCCGACGGACAGGATTATCGATGAAGCTTTAATCCGTAAATACAATTCCACCCCCGAACAAAAAGCCCGTAACCGGCGGGTTGAAATTACTTTCCTGGCGCCTCAAGGGGGACCGGGGGGAGTAAGCAGCAGGGGCGGGAAAAAAGATTCCCGAAAGAAAAAATAAAGGGGTGAAACAATTCGATTTTTCAGACAAGGAGTGGTTATGAATAAGCGGGTTATATTACAACCGATAATTGCAGCAACGGTATTAATTCTGTTTCTCGGTCAGGGACTTGGGCAGGGGAGCAGTTATTTAACACAAAAATTAATGTTAGAGAGCGACCTTCGTAACCGTATTTCGGACGCCCTGTCCAAAGTGATTGATGAATCACGTTATGTCATTGATGTCAGCGTAATCCTGGAGATGAGCGATGAGATTGAAGAGCAGGTCACGATGGTTTCCGGCGATCGGGGGGAATTCCCGGACAAGGCGCAACCGTTATTGAAGGGTGTGACTGGGCAGACTGAAAAAGCGACTGATCAGGAAAAGGATAAGGAACAACGCCGTGAAACAATGGTTGGTCTGCCGATTCCCGGGTTTGAATTTGAAGTCGAACCGGGACCTTCGGGAGAGAAGCAGAAACCTGAAGCCGGCCCGGAGAAAGAGACAGAGGTAAGCGAAGAGCCCAAAACAAAAAAACCGGAGGGGAAAGTATTGTCACGCACGTCCTCCGTGAAACGGCCGTCCATAGCGCGGATTAAAAAGCAGGAAATCAGCATTATCCTCCAGGAGGGAGCGGCTCCGGAACTGATCGAAAATATTCGTCAAATCGTTATGGTAGCCTCCCGTTTCAACCGTAGTCGGGGTGATGTTTTAAGTATTATGACCGCCAGTTTCAAGGAACGCCGGGACGAAAAATCGGCTGAACAAGTTCTGCTGAAAACGATTGCCAACAAAATCGAAAACCTCGAGAGGAAAAGGACAGAGGAAAAAGTCCGGTCGGCCAACTGGGAAGAAGAATTAAAAAAATATAAAGAGGAAGAAGCGAAACGGCGGGAAGAAGATCAGTTATTCTTCAAATCCGAATTGGCTAAATTGGAGATGGAGGCCAAAACGAGGGCCTTTCAACGGGAAAAACAGGAAATTTTGCGCCGGGACTCCCTGAAACTACAAGCTCTGAATGAGGAAATTCAAAAGCTGAAGGAAATGTTGACGACAGCGGCATTGCCCGATTCCGAGGCCGAAAAGACGGTCTCGGCGGTTCAGAAAAAAGAGGCCGAGAAGGCTGATCTGGACGCTCAGATAGCGCAAAAAATTGCCATGCTTGAATCCGTGCAATCCGATCTGGATCGTCTGCAGGCCGACATGAACGGAACTCCCACAACCACCGTGGTATTTCTTTCACTTTTAGGGGCTCTGTTATTGGTTCTCCTGATTGTTATTGTGTTTCTATTGGTTAACCGGTCCAAACCGACATATACTCCTCCACCGCCGTTCATGTATCCTCCCCGGCGCGTTAAAAGGAAAAAAAAAAGAACGTCTAAAGAACCTGTAGAAACCGCGCCGGTAACACCGGCTCCGGCTGCGACGCCGCCACCAGCGCCGGCCGCTCCACCCCCGCCGACGGTCGAAGAAGACCCCGCCGTGCTGCAAAGCGAGATTAACGATATTCGTAAAGCTGTGGTGTCGATGAGTGTTGGTCAGCCCAACACGGCAACCAGCATCGTGAAAGAGTGGATGCAGGAAGAAGCTCCCCCGCCCCCTCCTGAACCGGAAACACCAGCTCCCGAGACCGGAACCGAAGAGGAAGGGAAAAAAAAGAAGAAAAAGAAGAAATAGAGGCACACCATGATAACAGATTATAACCGATTATCGGGTTTACAAAAAGTTGCGATTCTATTCTCTGTCTTAGGTGAAAGCCTGGCCTTAACATTGGTTACCGGTCTCTCCAAAACGGATATCCGGAAAATTCGCGCCGCCATGCGCGAGCTGGGCAACGTTTCTTTTGCCGTAAAAAAACGGGTGATCGAAGAGTTTTATTTCAGCTTTGTCAGTGAAAAGTTTCAGTCCTCTGATGAAGATGAACCCAAAAAACCGTTTGAATTTCTTGAGCAGTTAACCGATGAACAACTGGTGGCGCTGTTACAGCCGGAGGAACCCCGGGTTGTGGCGATTGTATTGGCCCAGCTACCGGCGGAACGACGTATTCTTGTCATGAATCGCATGTCGCCGGAAGAAAAAGGCCGCGTTCTGATTGAAATGGGCAACCTGAACGATGTTCCGCTGGAAGCCGTTGTCAATGTGGCGTCCGACCTTAAGGAAAAATCGCATTTCCTGCCGCGAACGGTCCAGTTTTCCCGGGGCGGGGGAAAAGAAATCGCTGAAATATTAAGCGAGATGAGCCCCGAAGAGGAAGAAAAATTCCTTGAAGCCATCAACCGCGAAAGCCCTGAGCTGGCGAAAGAGGTTAAAAAATATTACCTTACGTTTGAAGATATCTTTGAATATTTCCCAAACAGCATTTTGCGGGACCTGATGAACTCCGTAGAACTGGATACCATCGCCCTGGCGCTTAAGGGTATGCCGGAAGATCAGGTAAACCGGGTTATCGAGAATTTGCCCCAGAAAAAACAGGCCATGTACGAACCGATTGAAGGCGCCGTGGCCAAGCGGGAAGTAGACAAGGCCCGGAAACAGATTGTCCAGCAGGCACGGCAGATGGAGAAAGATGGGGTGTACCATCTGGAAGACCTTGTCGGCGGTGGTGAAATGGTGGAATAACTTTTCATTCGATTCTTTTCAAGCCTCCGTGGTACATGTTGCCAGGGAGGCTTTTTTTATTCCCCCCTTGAGAGATTTACTCTTGGTCACGGTTTCCCGACATCCGTCGGTCCGCTTAGCGGACTCACTTCGCTCAACTTGGTTTAATTGGAATTGGGCATTGTCGTTGGGCAACGGCGTTTTAATTTTCGACGGTTTGTCGATCCAATTTTGAAAGGATACCGCTATGTCTGCCAGGAGATCCCCTTTTCGAACGGTTTTCGAGCCCTTTATTATTAAATCAGTTGAGCCCATCCGCATGACGACCCGTCCGGAGCGGGAAAAGATAATGAAGGATGCCCGGTACAATCTGTTTCGGGTCAAATCCCAGGACGTTCTGATCGATTTGCTGACCGACAGCGGCACCGGCGCCATGAGCTCCGAGCAGTGGGCAGCCATCATGCGTGGTGATGAAGCCTATGCAGGGAGTCGCAGTTTCCAGCGCTTTGAGGCGGTGGTAAAGGAAGTGTTTGGGTTTGAGCATGTGATTCCGACTCATCAGGGGCGCGCCGCCGAAAGGATTTTATTTTCCGTTGTCTGTAAAAAGGGAGATGTGGTTCCCAACAACACGCATTTTGATACAACCCGCGCCAATATTGAGTACCAGGGGGCTATCGCCGAGGATTTAATCATTCCCGAAGGATTGGATCCGCAAAGCCTGTATCCGTTCAAAGGCAACATGGATGTGGAGCGATTGAAAAAGCTGATCAAACAGGTAGGAGCGGACCGGATTCCCCTTTGCATGTTGACGATCACCAACAATTCCGGCGGCGGTCAGCCGGTTTCCATGGAAAACGTAAAAGCGGTGAAAGAGGCACTGGAACCCCACGGAATCCCGCTCTACTTTGACGCCGCACGGTTTGCCGAGAACGCGTATTTCATCAAACTGCGTGAACCCGGTTACGGGGACCGATCAGTGGCATCCATTGTTCACGAAATGATGAGTTATGCCGACGGGTGTACGATGAGCGCGAAAAAAGACGGGCTGGTTAATATCGGGGGTTTTCTCTGTACAAACGAGGACCGCCTGGCCCGAAGGGAAAAGGATTTGCTGATCCTGACCGAAGGATTCCCCACCTACGGGGGACTTGCCGGTCGCGATCTGGATGCCATTGCCGTGGGGCTAAAGGAAATATTAAATGAGGATTACCTGAAATACCGTATTGCCGAAGCCCGGTACCTGGGCGAGCGCCTGGTAAAAATCGGCTATCCCATTGTCCAACCTCCCGGGGGGCACGCAATCTATATTGACGCAAAAGCGTTGTTGCCGCAGATTCCGCCGCTGCGGTATCCCGGACAAAGTTTGTCGGTTGAATTTTTCCTGGAGGGTGGGATCCGCACGGTGGAGATCGGTTCCGTCATGTTCGGCAAAATCGATCCCGACACCGGAGAGGAAACGCCGGCCCGTATGGAATTGGTGCGGTTGGCTTTGCCAAGAAGGGTCCACACACAGAGCCATATCGATTACGTGCTGGAGGTCGCCCGGGATATTTATGATCGGAAAGAGCAATTGAAAGGCTACCGGATCGTTGAGCAACCGGCTTTCCTAAGGCACTTTACGGCCGAATTTGAACCGCTATAAACGGTGGGCCTGGGGAAAAAAGATTGTTTCCAATGAACATTCCGGGTTAGAAACAGATTTGAAGATTCGACATGTTTATGTAGTGTCTGTCCGAAAACTAATAGAAAACCAGCTTTGGGGGAAATTATCTGTCGATTGATCAGTTAGTGGGGGCACACAGACAGTCATTCTGTCGATATCTAACGGTTTTTGCTTATGTTTCTCTTTTTTTTTTGCCCCATTTTCATTCCTTACGGACGTACTAACCCCACAAAGCTTTAAAATCTTTTTGATCTACCCCGGTCTACGCCGCAAACAACGTTGCCGACCGTCGCTTTCCCCGCTTTCGTTCCGAAGCAAGTAACGCATTCCCTAACCGATGAAGATTGAAAGACAGCACACCCAAGCCAACATAGCGCTTGAATCCGTCAATTCCGCGATCCGGACAGCGGTCAAGTCCATGATGTTCCAACGCATTAATGTCCGATTCAATGGCCGCATGGCTACATCGTAAAACCCGGAAGTCCTTTTGCTCCTCACGTTCCCGCTCCGCTTTGTTACGTCTACCTTTCTTCGGCATAATTAACTGCGGAACCATCGGCTCCAACTCCCGGTAATTTTCCGGACTCCAGAAACCACGGTCAAAACTGACACTCCCCAAAAGATAGGTATCAAACCTGACGTTTAGCGGCTCCGCTTCGCCGTCTTTTTTTTTACTACACAGATTGTGGCCGGCGGTAACAACGATTCGATTGATCTCCTCCAGAACTTCTTCCGTCAACATACACACATTATCCTTCAAGGTCTGTAACGCAAATTTCTTCTCTTAACCCGAAATCCACTTAAATCGTCGATCCCCAAAAACTGCCGCAATAACAGGTCGGTGTTGGCAATATATTCCAACCGGTCGTAATCAATATTCAGTGTTAAGCGAACTACACCCAGTACCAATATCTCCCACAGGCTCATACCCGGCCTGCCCGTACCGGTTAGTCGGATATTACGCTCCAATACATTGAAAACCTCTTTATTGATAGATGGTTCGGTATAGATATATTGCAAAGCACGGAGCACCGGGATCAAGTCCAAAAAGTTCTGTAAAATGCATTAAGCAGACATAGTCTTCTTTAGTTTAATTGATTTAAGTTCCTTTTCATGTTTTTCTAACAACATCATGTCAAGATATTGTCTTCCGGTTATCCA
>JALUTR010000222.1 GCA_027021785.1 Fidelibacterota bacterium
ATAGCCAATCGACTTGGATATATACCACGTGATTATGGTATGGACGTAAATGTTACGGAAATCAGACGCATGATTCAGGGGCTGATAAATTCCCTTAAAAAGAATTGAACACTTGTCACGTAAAAAAAACAACTCAAATCCGAGATTTAAAATCCAAAATCATTTATCTAAATGCTACATGACTTATTACCCGTCACGAAATAAATTGTTAACTTTCACCTGAAACTTTACATTAAATTACAAAATGACAGATAATCTAACGGAACAATATACACAACCCAATCCGCTCCATGCCCAGAACGGCCAATTCGGCTACGAGGAAGCCGAACTAAGCCTGAAAGACATTTATTACATCCTGCGGCGGAATTTCAAAACCATTTTCTGGACCACGACCGGGGTATTTATTATCACCGTACTGGTGACCCTGCTCCAAACCCCGGTTTACGAATCCACGGCCATGATCATGATCGAAGAACCCAACAAGACCATGACCGTTTTCGACGTCGGACTCGCTAACGACATGAATTTGCTGAACAATGAAATCGAACTCCTGAAATCCCGTACCCTGGCGGAATCGGTGGTGCGTGATTTATGGAATTCGGAGCATCGCAACAACCTGTTCCTGTTCGGTACCCGCATGTACCAGCCGGAAGGGATTCGCAAAACCATACGGCAAATCCTCTCCTTTGGTATCTGGAGCCCCGACACTTCTCACCTGCCGCGCTATTTTGGTCCCATCCCTGATTCGGTCTTTACTCCTGCGGTAGAGACTATTCGTGGAAGCATGGATGTTTCCAACCAGCGGAACACCAATGTCCTGAATATCACCATGCCCAGCACGGCACCGGACGAGGCGGCCCTGCTGGCCAATGCTGTTGTCCGCCTTTACCAGGAGCAGGACGCGAAATGGACGGCCGGCGAGATTGTCAATCTCCGGGATTTCCTGGAAAAACAGATCGTCAAGGCGGAAAGCGAACTAAGCCGTGTGGAGGACTCCCTGCGGGCTTTCCAGGAACGGGAACAGATCTACGGTCTGGAAGGAAACGCCCAGTTGCTACTCGGGCAATTGACCAACATCGAATCCCGTTATTACACCACATTGGCAGAAGTAAATATTGTTAAAGAGCGGAAGCGCTTTATGATGAGCCAGCTTTCCCAGGAAGAAAAGACCCTGGCGGAACAGTTGAAAAATTCCATCAACGATCGGGTTTTCGCCCTCCGTTCGGAAATCGCCCAAAATGAGGCCGATCTGGTACGCAACGCCAGCGCCTACGGGGAAAACCACGAGGCGGTGAAGGAAATCCGGAAAAAGATCAAGAAATTAAAAGATGAACTGGACCTCCAGACCCGCGAACTGATTAACAAGGGTATGCTGGTGGCCGATCCTATCAAGTACCGTCAGGCTTTGATCGATACGGTCCTTACTTTTGAAGCGCGCGAAGCGGGACTGCTCTCCCGGGCCGGGGAGTACAAGAAATTGGTGGACCAATACAATCAGCAACTGAGTCAGTTACCGGCCAAGTCTTTACATTTCGCCCGGCTGGAACGGGATCGCACCGTGCTGGCCGATACCTACCTGCTCATGCGCCAGAAACTTGAAGAGGCGCGGATTTCCCAGGCTTCCCAGTTAGGCAAGGTGCGCATCATCGATCCGGCGATCCCGCCGGACCACCGCACGAAACCAAAAACGAAACTGAACTTATTATTGGGGCTCATCCTTGGGGGCGGGCTGGGCATCGGTCTGGCATTTTTGATGGAATACCTGGACAATACCATTAAAACGGTGGACGACATCGAAAAACGGGGCCTCACCATCCTGGGGATCATACCGGCGATCGGGGAAGGGCGGTATTTGAGGAGAAAGAGGGAAGCCAAGGCCGGGAATGGTAAAGTAAAGGTGGTTGCCGCCGGGGAAGTCGGTAATAATCGTGCGTCAGACACGGAAAATAACGGAACAGCCGCCGCCGCGGCAAAACCCGTTCGCCCCGGCGCCAGTATCAAGCGGCGATTAATTACTCACGAAGATCCCAAGTCCCCCAT
>JALUTR010000223.1 GCA_027021785.1 Fidelibacterota bacterium
TTCAGTTTTCCGAACAATACGTGTTATTTTTAAAATTTTTGTAAACGTCCCTCCAACCCATCTGGTGCAGGCAAAGCAGTTGGGATAAAATGACACAAACCTTTTAAAGAAAGGGGAGGTCATGAATAAGAGGGAACGTAGGAAGCGGCGAAGCCGCGCGGAGTGGGAATCGATCATCGCAGAACAGGAATCCAGTGGGGAACGCGTGTCAACCTGGTGCCGACAACGGCACGTGCACGCACAAAGTTTTTATCAGTGGCGCAAACGATTGCGGTCGACCCCGGAGGAGCAAGCAGGATCCTTTATTCGGATTGAAGCAACAGAAGGCGTTGGGCAACTGGTGCGCATTCACACACCGAAGGGATACCGAGTAGAAGTTCCATCTGGTACGGACGGGGCGTATGTGCGAAGGCTTCTGGAGGCGATCCCATGAGGGGGCGGCGGATCTATGTGTATCGAGGGGTATGCGATATGCGCCGGTCGTTTGATAAGCTGGCGTGGATGGTCGAAGAACAAATTCAACGCAATCCGTTAAACGGGGATGTGTACGTGTTTATCAATCGATCATCGAACCGCATGAAGGCGTTATATTGGGACGAGAACGGCTATGTGTTGTGGTATAAGCGTTTGGAAGAAGGGGCCTTTAAGCTGCCCGGCGGAGGGAGCCTGAGGATTTATCACAAAACGTGGCAGCGGATGATTCGGGCTGAGTCATAGAGGGTTTTCCGACGAGAGATTTCAAAAAAAGATTTGTTTTCGACGGAAGATATGATATGATCAGTTATGTCCGATCGAGAAATAGCCCTTCTGGAAGAAAACGTTCGTCTAAAGAGAATTCAATCCCGCCTGCAAGAAGAAAACACTCAACTCAAAGAACAAAATGACGAATTTGAACGCCTGCACGCCAGCCAACAGCGGACGATTAAGGCGTTGCAGGAGCGGGTGCGTTATTATATTCGCCGGATTTACGGTCGCAAGAGTGAAAAGATCGATGTCAATCAGATGGTGTTTGATGACATCATTCTGGCGGCGGAGAAATGTTTAAGACCAGAAGAACCGGCCCCGCATCCGGATATTGTTGAAGAAAAAGTCCGGGCCCATATTCGCCGCAAGCATCCCGGCCGCAAACCGCTTCCCCCGGAGTTGCCGCGGATCGAACATTATCTGGATATTCCGGAAAAAGACAAATACACGGCCGATGGAAAAGAACGGCCGATCATCGGGCTGGACATTACCGAAAAACTGGACTACCGAGCATCCTCGCTGGTTGTCCACCGCTACATTCGTCCGAAGTACGGAGCGGATGATGATATCGAAGGAAATGGCGTCAAGCAGCACCCTCCGGTGGAAGGGCCAATCGACAAATGCCTGGCCGAGGCAGGGCTGCTGGCGCATATCATTAGCGAAAAATATGAACACCACACCCCTCTTTATCGTCAGGAACTGAAATGGAATCGATTCGGCATTGATATCAGCCGCAAGACCATGTGCGGATGGATGGGGCGATGCGCGCATGCGCTTAAGCCGCTGTATGAACGGATGCATGAAAAGATATTGGCCGGCGACATCGCGCTGAATGACGACACACCGGTCAACGTATTGGTGCCGGGGACGGGCAAGACGCGACAGGGGCGCATGTGGTGCACGGTTGGCGCGGAGGATTTCAAGTATACGATGTACAATTTTACCATGAGTCGGTCCCGAGAAGGGCCGAGTCGGTTTTTCAAAGGATACAAGGGATATTTGCTGACGGATGATTACGCTGGATACAATGAGGTGTTGCGAAACGAGGAGATTGTGCATCTAGGGTGCTGGGCGCACGTGCGGCGTTATTTTAAAGAGGCGCAGGACAGCCAACCCAAGGCGGCCAATGCCGTGTTGATGCTCATTGCGTCATTGTACAAAATCGAGCAAAAAATCAAGAACGCTGATGCGGGGATGCGAACAAAAGTTCGCCGGAAAGAATCCCGTGCACAATTGGCCAGAATTTTCAGATGGCTCAGAAAAAACAGGCA
>JALUTR010000224.1 GCA_027021785.1 Fidelibacterota bacterium
GGCAAGCACGTGTTTATCGAGAAACCAATCGCCAAAACAGTGGCGGAAGCGGACTCGCTGTTAACGCTGGCGGAACAGCATAAGGTACTTATTCAGGTCGGGCATATTGAGCGGTTGAACCCCGCCTTGTTGGCGTTAAAAGGGTTGTCCATAAATCCCAAGTTTATCGAAATCCAACGTCTGGCTCCTTACAATATCCGCGGGACCGATGTGCCGGTAGTCCTGGATCTGATGATCCACGATATCGATATTCTCCTGGCCCTGGTCAATTCACCCGTTAAAAACATGCATGCCAGCGGGGTTTCAATCATGACCGATTCGGTCGATATTGCGAATGTCAGGATTCGCTTTCAAAACGGCACGGTTGCGAATTTAACCTCCAGTCGCGTAGCCAAAGACAAGGTGCGGAAAATAAAGATTTTTCAGAAGGACCTTTACATCACCATCGATTTTCTGCTGGGACTGACAGAAGTGTACCGGGTGCTGGAGGGGCACGAGGAGGATCCGCAGGCGATTATGACCGCTCCCTTCGTGCGGAACGGCACCCATAAAGCGATCACGTATGAAAAACCGGCGGTGAAAAAGATTGATGCGTTGCGCATGGAACTGGCCAATTTTATCGCTTCGGTGCAGGGCAAAGAAAACCCCATTGTCGATGGCAAAGCCGGTCGCGACGCGCTTGATGTGGCGATCCGAATACATGATATGATCATTGAAGACATACTGTAAAAACAGGTCCGGTCCTTTCAACCTCAGCACAATGCAGATAAAAGGAAGCCTGATAACTGCTTCGGTACAAGTACCCGGGTTTCCGTCAACCTCAAACAACCGGGAAATTTCCCCACGATAAACAATGGATATAAGGCAGTTTTTCTTTCAATATCGCAGTTACACTCCGATTCCTCTGGCCCTGTTGATTATTTATTTTTCACAACCGGAACCGCCCTACTTTTGGATCGGGTTTATTTTCCTGATTGCCGGGGAAGGCATTCGCATTTCCGCCGTGCGATATGCCGGAGGAGTGACCAGAACGACCAAAGTCGGCGCGCCGTCCCTTTGCACGGCCGGTCCCTATGCTCATACCAGGAACCCCCTCTATATAGGAAACATGCTCATGTATACGGGCATTGTACTGATTGCCGGAGCTCCGAATATCTGGTTGATGTTGGCGGTTACCTGGGCTTTTTTTCTGACCCAGTATTCCCTGATTATTGCGCTTGAGGAGGAAACCCTGACGAAATTGTTCGGCCGGGATTACCTGATCTATCGTGAGAATGTCCCCGCTTTAATTCCCCGCCTGAAACCGTGGCCCAACGAGGATAAGCGCAAACCGGCCGCTTTGAAACAAACCCTGACAACAGAACGCCGCACCCTGCAAAATGTAGTACTGATTCTGTTTTTTATCCTCTTGCGGTTACAATTTTAGACCGGTTGTGCGGCAAATTCCGAAGTTCCCGGGGGTGGGTTTATTGTCTGTTGCGGATTTACCGGCAGTCAGCATATTTTCATCGTAAAAACAACGCGTGGTGACCGGTAATCAATATAACAACAGCGAAAGATCCAGCCTTTGAAGATGTTAATGTCATTCAGTGATTGTTCTGACTCAATCTGATATGAAGGGAAATGAAATAACTTTTTTCTTCGTCGCCGGGGAGACCTCCGGGGATCTTCACGGTTCCCGATTGATACGCGAAATAAAACGTTTATACCCGGCATCCCGGTTTGTGGGACATGGGGGCGACCGGATGAAAGCGGAGGGAATGGAGGTTGTTGAACACATCAACAATTTGGCTATTATGGGCTTTACGGAAGTAATCAGGCGACTTCCATATATGCTCAGGGTCATGAAAACCACCGTTGAGAAGCTAAAACAATACCAACCCGATCGTTTAATCCTCATTGATTACCCGGGTTTCAATTTGCGCTTGGCCCGCAAAGCCGGCGATCTCGGTATCCCGATAACGTATTTCATTTTGCCGCAGGTTTGGGCCTGGAAGGAAAAACGGGTTTCTGTTCTGCGCGAATATGTGGACCAGGCGCTTTGTATTTTCCCGTTTGAACAGGCCTGGTTTGAGAAACGGGGGGTTCGCGCCGATTTTGTGGGGCATCCTTTTGTGGAACAAACCGTAACCGGTAATACGGACCCTTTTTATGAGCGGCATGGTTTGAAACGCCAAGCGCCGGTCCTGGTTCTTCTCCCCGGCAGTCGGCAACAGGAAATCGACCGGCATTGGTCGATCTTCCTGGAAACAGCGGACCGGTTGAAACGGCAGGTTCCGGACTTGCAGGTGGTGGTCGGGCGTGCGCCGGCCGTCGATCTTAATCCGCTTCCGGATTACGTAAAAATGGAAGAACGTGAAATTCAGACCGCCATGATGGCCGGAACCGCCGCTCTGGTGGCTTCCGGTACGGCGACCCTTGAAGCGGCGGTATTGGATCTGCCGATGGTGGTTTGCTACCGCTTGTCAGCCCCCACCTGGTGGCTGGCACGCAGGATGGCCAAGGTACCCTATGCGTCGATGGTAAACCTGATCGTCGGTCGCCGAGTTGTGCCGGAATACCTGCAATCCGATATGACACCCGGTAACCTGGCCGGGGCGGTGTTGCCGCTGTTGACCAATACCACCGAAAGAAAAACAATGCTGTCCGGTTTTGAGGAAGTCCGGCGAACGCTTGGATTGCCGGGGGTATACGAACGGGCGGCGAACGCGATATTAAGCGAGACACAACGGTGAGGAATCGGGGTAAGAAAATTAAGCGTGGTTTAGAGGCCTGGTTAGGGAAATGGCTTCTCCGGTGTCTGTATGGGCTCAATCGCTGGCATGTGGAGGGCGAACATTATTATAAAGACTTGCTGGAAAAAGGTGAAGCGGTGATTATTTCGCTCTGGCATGGTCAATTACTGGCCATGTTCGTCCTTCTTGCCGGGAAACATTTTTACGGGTTGGCCGGGACTCACCGTGACGCGGACCTGATTGCACGGGTCGGAGAGAAGATCGGCTGGCGATTTCTGCGGGGGTCCAGTAAGGAAAAAGGTTTGATAGCTTTTAAACAGATCGTAAATGTCCTGAAACAGCCGGGCGAAGTTGTTATTATCACGCCGGATGGTCCCCAGGGTCCGGCTCATATTCCGAAACCGGGAGCAATCCGGGCGGCCCAATTAACGGGAGCGGCAATTGTACCGATGGCTGCTCAGTCCACCCGCTACTGGAGTTTCAAGAACTGGGATACGTTTTTCGTCGCCAAACCTTTTGGCCGGATCGAAGTGCTTTTCGGAAAACCGCTTTATTTCTCCCGCACCGAGGACCCCCAACGCTGTGTCGATCGTCTGAAGATGTCCCTGGATGACCTGACCAGAGAAGTTGAAAAGCGTGTCCGGGACTAACCATCCGATTAATGGTAAACAGCGCTATTTGCTGTTTCCACTGGCGCTCTTTTATTGGGGGGTGATTTTTTGGCGTAACCTGTTTTATCGAATCGGTTTCTTTGTTTCCCGTAAATTGCCCTGTACGGTGGTCAGCGTTGGGAATATCACTACCGGTGGCACCGGAAAGACACCGATGGTTATTACCCTGGCAAAGCTGTTTCAGGAACACGGAAAATCGGTGGCCGTATTAAGCCGCGGATACGGTCGGAGCTCAGCGGGTACCGTCTTGGTAACGAACGGATATTCCCCCCCTGAAGATTGGCAAACGGTTGGTGACGAACCCCATCTTATGGCAAGAAAATTAACGGGTGTGCCGATAGTCGTGGATGAGAACCGTTATCGGGGAGGCACATACCTGATCCAGAAATTCACACCGGACATCATTATTTTAGACGA
The DNA here is from genome assembly GCA_027021785.1 of Fidelibacterota bacterium. Taxonomy (GTDB): domain Bacteria; phylum Fidelibacterota; class Marinisomatia; order Marinisomatales; family JAADGP01; genus JAADGP01. Next base: position 3,824 of record JALUTR010000224.1, read on the forward strand.
TGCTTTCCAGCACCGGGCAATTACACGGGATGTGGATATTGTGCTGATCAACAGCGGGGATCAAAAACGGGACCTTAAACTGCTGCCTTACGGAATGTTGCGCGAGCCGTGGATCCATTTACGCCGGGCAAACATCGTATTTTTAACCAAAATTAACCTGCATAAGCCCGAAAGTTTTTTATTGTCGCGGCTTAATCGACTACCGATTCCCTGGTTTCCCTGTAGAACGGAAACCGGCTTCCGGTTGGTGGGATTGAACAACCGGAAGATCAGCGCCGGAGATTTGACGGGCAAACCGATTCTAATAGTATCGGCGATCGGAGATCCCAAGGGGTTCGAACGGACACTGAAAGGTTTTGGCCCGGAAATCGTAAAAACAATCGTCTTTCCGGACCACTACCGTTACTCCCGGGAAGATGTTACGAAAATAGAGCAAGAACGAAAAAGGTCACATGCCGATTGGATTGTTACAACGGAAAAAGATATGATTAAACTTGAAGCCCTGGGAGTGTCAAAATTACCGCTGTACGCACTCCCGATTGAGGCAGGTCTGACACCGGAAGGGGAACAGGCGGTACTGAAATTAGTCTTGGGGTCTCAGACTTGAATTGTGGAGTTTCATATCTCCAAGTTCCGGATTTCGCGCATCTCGTTTCAAAGCCCCCGTTAATAAACACATCAGCCTCAGCCTTCGCCTGAGCCTAAAACTACAATATTTGAATTAGATCTGCGACAGGCCCCAGGCGAACATAATACCGACAAAGGTGAGCATCAGGGGCCAACTGGTATTCACGAATTGCCGGGCGCTGGGATCTTCAAACACATGGACCTGAAATTCATGGGTTGTGGTGGCGCCGTGTTCATCAATGGCCAGAATCACCACCGGGTTGGGACCCCGCTGAGTGTTTCGCGGTTTCCAGCGCAGCAAGCCGGTCTTTTTGTTAAATTTGGCGTACTTCGGCAATCGTACGGCCCGGAAAGTGATCTTGTCCTTGTTTAAATCCTCGGCCACCACCTTGTAGCGGTACTCATAACCCGTCAGGCCCACCGGTTTTGGTGTGGAAATAATCGAGGGGGCGATATTAACGAACACTTTACTGGTCTGCACATCCTCAACATAGCCGTCGGAAACCTTGATTTCAAAAACGTGGTAGTTGATTTGCGCCGGTTTGGGAACCCAAACGATTTTTCCGTCCCGGCTCATCTGCATCCCCTGGGGACTTTTCACTAATTCGAATTTCAGGTCGGCGTCGGCGTTTTTATCCACCACCCGAACCTGGTACTTGTACACCTCTCCCACGAGGGCCATTGCCGGCGCGGTGGAAACAATTGTGGGTGGATGGTTGACATAAATATCAAAGGTCTGTTCATCCTTGGTGTAGCCGTCAGAGACCAATAAGGTTATGGTATGTGTATCAACCTGATCTTTGGTGGGTGTCCATTCAATGGTGCCGGTAAGTTCATCCACCAGCATTCCGTCGGGGAAATCCACCAGGGTGTAGCGAACGAGTGAACGTTTTTCCACGACCACCCGGGGCGGTTTGCCCTTGCTGCCGTGGAAAAATTCCCACAAAACATCCTTGATTTTCACGGTACGCCCGTCGACAATCTTGGTTACGATGTATAACCGGTCCTCTTCCCAAAATATTGTCTGGACGTATTTTTTCAGATTTAAGCGCGATAGCCGGGTTTCATCAGGATTGTCGGGATCGGTCAGGTACACGGTTTCGGCGCTTTCCCAATCGCCGATGTAACGTTCGATGTTTTCCTTGTAGACATCATCGGTAATGGTTACGGCGTACAACCGGGCGGCATTGACATCATCGATTGTGACAACACGATTGAAAGGCAGCAAGGTCCCCTTATTCATATCCGAAGTCATGATCTTGTAGGAATATTTCTTCCCCACGGTAGCCAGCATATTCGGGATGGATACGATTTTAACGGGAGCATTGACGAAGAAATCGGCTTCGATGGTCCGCGTTTCGCGGCCGTCGCTTACTTCGATTTTCAGGTGTGAAAAATCGACATTATCCAGCGTGGGGTCCCAGCGCAAACGGCCGTTAAACGGATCCATGCGCATTCCTTCCGGGAGTTCCACGGCGGTATACACCAATTTATCGTTCCGGTTGGGGTCGGTAACTTCGATTTGAAAATCCCAGGTGTTTCCGATATTGATCAGGTTCATAGGGGGAGGCGCGGCGACAATAATCGGGGGATGATTCACAAACAGGGCGACTTTTTGGGTGTCCGTCGCCACGCCATGGTGTGCCACCAGGACGAATTTTTGCGTATCGATTTGTGCAGGGGAAGGGGTCCATTCAACCAGTCCTGATTCGCTGACGGTCATTCCCTCGGGTGCCGTAGTCAATTCAAAAGAAAGGGGATAGTCCAATTCCTGGTGCCAGACATCCACCTGATATTGATAGAGTTCGTTTACCTTGGCCTCGGTTTCCGGTTTGCTGAGGATGGTGATGCCGGCCCTGGCAAAGAGTTTGAATTCCTGGACGGCCCGGTCAAAACCATCGGTTACCGCCAGGCGCACATCATATACATCAACGTGCGTACTGTCGGTTTGCCATAAAAGAGTGTCGCCTTTAAGGATCATGCCCTCCGGGGCAACTTCCAGGTCAAAACGTAATTTGGCGTCCACATTACGATCCCGGACCAACGGCGCGTACGTAAACAGACTATTGGCCACGAATTCCGTTCCGGTCGGTTCGGACAGAAAAACCGGTGGGTCGTTCACATAAATCCACAGTCGCTCATCGTACCCTTCCAGGATCGGTTTTACCTGGTAAGCGGCCAGTGAATCCTGATCTTCTTTTTCAAGACTGACTGTTTCCCCAACCTTCATTTCGACATGGTAGGCCAGTTGGTAGGCGCCTAACTGTGTCTCGTCGGGAGTCCATCGTATTGAGCGGGTATCGTAATGAAAAAACATTCCTTTTGGTGGCGGTTGCAGCCAGCGGAAACTGTAAAATTTGCGGGATTCATCTTCGGGTAGTGTGTAAGCAAAGGATTGATTGACCGTAAGCACGTGGCGGGGTAAGACTCCCGGCGGTAACGGTTGCCCGAGGGTCTTCGGAGGCTTGGGAACCTTGGGCAGAGCGAATTGCTCCTCCGATATTTCCGGGAAAATGTCCAACAGTTCGGCCTGTTCTTCCAACCCGGGTTTCAGGGCTTCTTCCGGGACAAGTGGTTTAGGAACGTATTTTTCCGGCGGTTTCCCCAGGTCGGTAAGGAAAACGGCGCTTTCGGAGCCGTTCCAACCGGCGCCGATGATGGACCCGGTATACACTCCCAAACTGGTTAACGGCAGAGTGGCGAAGATTTGGGTTTTTTCCGCTTCCCCTTCCAGGGCGAAATAATCGGCGGCCTCCATCACGCCGCCGGATATACCCTGGACCATCGTCAGGAGATTCATGTCCCCGGAAACCAGCAACAAATCATCGTATCCGTTCTGATCGAAATCGGCTACGTTGAGATCCGAGAGGGGGCCGCCATCGACCGGTAATTCGTCGATAACCACCGTTTCCGGCGTCATGGTCAAAGCCAATACATGTCCGGATTGAAACGGCAGCAGAATGTCTTTGAAGCCGTCCGCGTCCCAATCGGCCTCGGTAACAGCCAGGGGCAACAATCGGTTCAGACCGTCAACGGTAAGCGTTGTGGTTTCACCGGGTTGAAATTTGCCTTCGACATTGTAAAAGGCCTGGGCTTTCAACACGTTTCCTTCGGGGGTAAAGCCGATAAGGTCATCGTATCCGTCGCGGTCATAATCGACAACCGCGACAAATACAAAACCGGATCCCGAACGCATGGATTTCGGGTAGATCCGGGTGACAATTTGAGGTTTTCCGGTGGAATCAATATCGACCAACGTAAAGCCCCGATCGGGAGTACCCAGGGCGGCTACAATTTCCTGGTCGCCGTCGTTGTCGTAGTCAAGCAAATCAAAATTGTAACATCGTAAAAATGTACTTCTCCGGGCCAGGTTAATGGACGCGTCCGGTTCTTCGTTAAACCCTTGACCGGACCAGTGGTACACAAAAACGAAAGGTTGCAAAAGCTCATCCGTTTTTGGTTCGGACACATTCATTACCGTGACCAGTTCCGGATTGGCATCGCCGTCCAGGTCACCGATTTTTACGCCTACGAAATTACCCAGCAGGCCGTCGGGCGATTCCAGCTCCCACAGGAGTTGCTGGTACCCTTCCTCATCGATTTCATAATAACGGATAACGGATGTTTGATGATCCCTGACGGGAGGAATTTCAATCGAGGCAAATTCGAGACGACCGTCTCCGTCCAGATCGTAGGTTCCTTCCATGTGGATGATTTTCAGATCTTCAGCCGGGACCAAAGTCATGAAAAACAGGAAAGGCAGGACTATCAGCGAACGACGCATTAATTCGGTTTCGGATTACCTTGGTTGTCGGAAGTGTCCGGGGGAATCTGAGGGAGATTCGAAGCGGGTACGGTTTTGGCGGTATCGGGAACCGTTGTGTCGAAAACGCCCGAATCGTTATTCACATTACCGGAACTATCAATTGGATTCTGAACGGAATTATCGGCGGAGGTGTCGGGCAATACGGAATCGGAAGCTGGAATCTTCAGGATAAGGGAGTCCCGTGAGGCGCCGATGGGCAATGAATCCGCTCCGGGATTAGCGACCTGCAGGAGCGAATCCATGGATATGCTGTCGGGAGAAGCGGCTATCAGTTTCAGTACTTTCAGCAATTTCTTTTCGTCCTGCTGCTCTTTGCCGTTTCCATGCACCCGGGTGATGATCAGGTAGGGTTTGAAGGGTCCTGCCAGGTCAATTTCGGTAATGGTTTTTTTGGTGCCGTTTTCTTTCACCCGTACGGCACCGCGAATCCCCAGCAATCTGCCCTCTTCGAGATACATATTTAAATAATGATTGGGATTTGTGGGTGTAACCAGGGCGATTATGGTGTTTATCGCAGTCGGTTTTTGGTGGTTACCAAAGGTGAACCGGATTGAGTTGTTAATTGAATCCATTGACGTGGAAGCCGGAAAGCCTTCGAAAAAGTATTCCGGGTACAGATACAGGTCCGGGTCCCAGGCTTCCGGATGGTACGATTGGGGCAAGGTGTCAAGCTGTGGAGTCGCGGAGATAAACAAAAGGTTATTTTCCAGATCGTGTATAAACGTAATGGTTGATTTTTCCTCCTGTGATTCTTCGGGGGAAGAATATTTGAAAGTAACTTCCTTGTTTTGGTTTACGGTAGCCAGGTCGGCATATATGTGATGACCTGTGAATTTGGTTTTTTGGGAGGCCCCTCCGGGAATTTCGTCCACGGTAACCCCGAAGGGGGGTACGCCGTCAAATACAAAGCGCTTATTATTGTCGATCTCAGGTGTGGTAACAATCACGGAAAACATC
>JALUTR010000225.1 GCA_027021785.1 Fidelibacterota bacterium
TGACACAACCCATTTATATACAACATATTAGCCTGTCGCAAGGTAAGATCGGAAACTTCCTCTTTGTTTTTAATGGTAAATAGTTCGTTTTTTATTTTCGTCAGCATTTGTTTCCCCTGGTTTTTCTACTCCTTTTTAACTCCCTCCGGATTTTATTCATCTTACAACTTCGCGGCGATCGCTTCGGCAACCTCGATATTCGTGTTGTTCAACCCTACGTCATACGTTCCAACTTTCCGCTCCGCGATTACCTCCGCCACGGCCTGTTCTATGGCTTTTGCTTTTTCCGTCTCCCCCAGCCAATCCAGCATCATCCTGGTAGTGAGAATCATGGCAATGGGGTTCACTTTATTTTGACCGAAGTATTTCGGTGCCGAACCGTGGGTGGGTTCAAAGACCGCGTACTCATCCCCGATATTGGCCGAACAGGCAAATCCAAGTCCGCCGATCAACTGGGCCGCCAGATCGGACAAAATATCGCCGAACATGTTTTCCGCCACGATTACGCCGTAATCCTCGGGATTTTTCACCAACCACATCACCTGGGCGTCAATGTTCGTTTCCCACAATTCAATCCCCGGGAATCGTTCGGCCACTTTGCGGGCGGTGCGGATCATAAGTCCGCCCGTTTCACGCAACACGTTGGGTTTATCCACCACCGTAACCGACGGATATCCATATTTTTGGGCGTACTTAAATGCCTGTGTTACAATATTCTCGCAACCCTGGCGGGTCATGATCCGGGTTGAAAGGGCAATATTCTCCAGTCCGAATTTCTCAAATTTGCCCATTTTGGGATGGTTTCGATTCAAAGCGTCAAACACGTCCTTTGGAAGGGGGAAAAATTCAACTCCGCCGTACATTCCTTCCGTATTTTCACGGAAAATGACAATATCAATATTATCTTTGTAGTTCAGCGGATTGCCCGGATAAGCTTTACAGGGTCGTAAGTTGGTGTGCAGATTAAAAAGCTGCCGTAATCGGACAATCGGGGAAAAATAGACATATCCCCTGTCGCGCAGTTCCGGGTCCAATTCTTCCGCCGCTTCCTCTTTGGGCTTGGAAGTGATGGCTCCAAACAGGGCACAATCGGTGGCTTTCATCATGTCGATTGTCCGCTGCGGAAGGGCATCGCCCTCATGCCGCCAGAATTCCCAGCCGATGTCACCATGCACATACTCCGCATCAAAATCCAACCGATCCAATACAATTTTGGCACATTCCATTACCTCATGCCCTACCCCGTCACCCGGGAGCCACGCAATTCTATATTTTGCCATGTAAACCCTCAGTCCTTACTTGTTATGAAAGATGAATTTCAACTATTAAAACAGTACGATCCAAATCATAATAATCGTCTTAAACCGACCATCAGCCGGCTCTCCGATCAGGTTATTTTATGATTTCCTCCGTGGTTTGCAGAGAGTTTTTACCATTATGATAAACAGCGTATTGAAAATTTTTAAGGATAGATGCTGCCCCTGTTTGCCCGTCTTTTCTTAACGCAATATAAACCACATTGAACTTAGCGGAATCACGATACCGGTGGAGAATACGTTGCAGCGCCGCCCCACGCAGGTCTCACCGGGATCGCATCCCCGGCGCATGAGCTCCACAACCAAAAATTACCCACGGTTTTCATTACTTTCTCCCCCAAGGCAAATTTTTTGGCCCCCTCCCCAACCAGCAGAACATGAGCTGTTTTCTCCATAACCAGGCGTACTACCGAAACAGGATGTTTAATCCCTTCCAGGAAAGCAACCGATCCGGCATTTCCATTCGAGTCCATGATACAGGCATCCAGGGTAACATGACCATCCCGGTCCGGATAACCACCATAGCCTACTGACATAACATTAGGATCGGCTTCGGAGACGCGTGCACCGGCTTCCACGGCGTCGAGACATGAACCCTTGGCAGTATTTCCATGGCCGCTTCATTGGCTGCCAGACCGTGTTTCCAGGTGGAAATCACCAGCGGACTGCCAACCGCCCTTTCTATCCCTGT
>JALUTR010000226.1 GCA_027021785.1 Fidelibacterota bacterium
TAAGACAACACCGGGTAAAAGAGGGCGCCGTTCTTTGAAATGATCATTGTTACCGGGAAATAGATTTCCCGTTCTCCATTCCCGGTGATGATACCGTAATGCCCGTTGAAGATTTTGAAATACAGGCTTATCGGATCAATTCCGATAATGGTTCTGTGCGATGAGTCACCGTTTGCGAATGAAACGTTTGATAGCAGAATACAAATACCGGCTATGAGGATCAGTTTTTTCATAGAAAACCTCACTGTGTGTTTCAATGGAAAGAAATGCCCTCTCCCCCTGGGAAAGTCAAACTCCTGTACATCTCCTATTGTCGATTAAATGTATATCCAACCCGTAATTTCGGCGAAACGAACAGATAACTTCCGTTTCCGACCAGACTTTTGGTGAATATCGCCACTATCTCAAATCCGATATCCGTGTTTGAATATGAGTACGTAAGCGTCTGATCCATCATTACCGTAAAGGCCGCCTTTTCCCTGTGTTGCGCCACCGGCAAAATCGAATTAATGGAATTGAATGTTATCGATTTGCTTCCCGACCCGGATAATGGAATTTCTTTAAAAAAGTGACGATAAAATCCGACGCCGCGGGTAAATCCCAAATTGGGATTTACGAACCCTAACCCCAGTAAAGGAATGGAAACCAGATCCGTAGTAAAACTCCGTGAGGCGTAAGCCAGGAATGAGTAAAATCGGATTTCATTTGTATTGTCCAGTTCCATCTCTAATGACAACATCCCTATTTTTGACAAGGGTTCTCCCGGTTTGTGTCTTTCCAGTGAAAGGCCGGTTTTTATTCTTTTGTGCTCATAGATGTTGTTCCGGTCGACAAAATAGGCGCCTGATTGGGGGAACAGACCGATTCCGAACGACCATTGGGCCGGTTCCATTTCTATTAACTTCGTGTCCATGCCCGTTAAATCATTCCCCAAGAGGATTTGAACGGAAATACCGGCAAGTATTATGATGTTAGTGGCAACTTTCATCAATTTCATTGTGCTTTTACCTCCGGCTGAAATATTTTAAAAGACCACCTTCTAATAACTACCTTCATTGTATCGGTTAAAACATTCGCGTGAAAGATAGCTTTGAAGGGTGGGATCATCTCAAAACAAAAAATCAATATCCATGCCAAATGAAAGCGAATAATTGGATTCGGGCCGTTCCAGTTTTTGGTTACCATCCCTGGCTTTTACCTCGCCAACTTGATAGTCAAGCGTCAGGTTCGGGACCAGACTGAGGCCGTTTTCAAATGACCATCGGTAACCGTGTTCAATTTTCGGATAGATCAATACCGTTTGAACATCTTCGGTGAGCGTCGCTGTCCGGTAATTCCATTTAACCCTGTTGATGTCAATGCCAAGGGCTAAATACATGCCTTTGGCGGTCTTTCTCATGTAATGTCTGAGAGTCAGACCGCCCCCGTAAACCGACAAATCTTTTTCCGGTTTGAGGAAATATCCGCGAAGGGTAAACTCACGCGATTGTCTTTTATTGAAGATGCCGTAATGAATGGAGGGAATATTTCCGCTTATTATTGAAAGATCGCTTCCGATAAGATGTTTTTTCGTTGAGTCCGCCTGGGCAAACGAATTGCCGGGGATCGTAAAGCCGATCAGAATGATTACCAGGAATGTATTCCACATCAGATTCTTCTCATGAAACATTTGAAATCTGCGGTAACGACGGAAAATCGGCGGAAAGCCGGCGCAATGTTTGACCGGAAAATAATTATGTGATTATATATTGAATTTATATTCACAATATTTATTGTTAAATAATTTTGGAAAAATGTAATTATTTTATAAGCAAATGTCAATACTCGGTCATCATTCTTTCTGGTGACATTATTGACGCAATCGTAAAAAAGTCGTGAAGCAGAATGACCTCAGGGATTAAGTTATTGATATTAATGTTGCTATCTGATTTCGGTACAAGTCTTGGTTTTTATTAATATTGATTTGTAACCATTTCCTTCTTTCTCCATCAAATAAGTGGATTTAATTGAGGGGGAAATATGTTCGATTCAGATAAACAAAACAACGTTGTGGAACTTACCGATGACAATTGGAATACCGAAGTTGAGGAATATACCGGGTTAATTTTAGTGGACGTTTGGGCGCCCTGGTGTGCGCCTTGCCGGATTATCGGACCGTTCATCGATGAACTCGCAAATGAATACCTTGGACACGTGAAAGTTGGTAAATTAAACGCAGACAGGAATGGAATAGCATCCCAGTTAAGTGTCACGGCTATTCCCACGATTCTGTTTATCAGGGACAACCGGGTTGTGGATCGGGTAGTCGGTACGGTGCCGAAGCGGTATTTGGTTGAGAAGCTGGAATACCATTTAGCCGGTGTGAACGCGGTGGCGGTGTAAGCAATGAAAGTGCCCGGGACGGAATTTGACGGAGTCTTCTGGAAATGGCGGAAGAAAATAAAATCGAAAAACAGCTTATCGAAAAAGCCAAGAATGGCGATAAAACCGCTATTTCCGAATTGGTTCATCGCTACTCATCCCGAATATACAGTCTGGCCCTGCGGATAATGCGAAATGAGGAAGATGCCGAGGATGTTCTACAGGAAACATTTATCATTATGATCCGCAAGATCCACACCTTCTCCGGACGTTCTTCCTTTTATACCTGGCTGTACCGGGTGGCAGCCAATGTTGCCCTTGGGAAACTGCGGCAGAAAAAGCACATTGATAGCAAAGTGTCGATTTATGAATCGGAATTCGAGACTCTGCGCGGTTCCGGACTCCATAATTGGCCCGACCAACTGGACAGTCGTATCAACGATAAGCAGTTCCGGGAATGCCTGAAACAGGCCATGGTTGATCTGCCGGAAAACCATCGGGCCGTATTCGTTCTGCGTGATCTGGAGAATCTTTCAACCAGGGAGACGGCGGATATTTTAAATATCAGTGAAGCCAATGTGAAAGTTCGCCTCATGCGGGCCCGGCTTTTCCTGCGTGATCAATTGATGCACCACCTGAAATGCATGGAGGGCATCCGGTGATTCAACATACGTCACACAACCAGGACCTGATTAAGTTATTGGAAGAACAGTTGGGAAAGGATGTGGATGCCCGGATCATCCGGGAAGTGGCCGAACACATGGAGGAGTGCCCCGACTGCCGTGTCTTTGTCGACAGCGTGAAACAGACGATCAAACTGTACCGGGTAACAGAAAAAGAAACCTCCATTCCGGATAACGTTTCGGAACGGTTATTCAAAGTTCTCAATTTGAATCGGTAAGGGAATAAGACATTCTACGGGGAATCGCCGTTCCTCGCCGGAAAAAACCGTGCCCTTTCATTTGCGTGAAATTATGATTACCAAGGATATTTACATCGAAGATCTGGTTCGGGATTACCCGGAAGTTGTCGGCCTCCTGGCCGATAAAGGACTGGTTTGTGTCCTTTGCGGAGAACCGGTGTGGGGAACGCTGGGAGATTTAGCGCGGAGTAAAGATATGGAAAATATCGATACAATCGTCGATGAATTGAACCGGGTTATCGTGGCGAAAGAGAAACCGGGAATTGGGTAATCGGCTGGAATCCCGTCCCTGGATTAAAACATTTGCCGGTATTTTCATTGGCGCGGTATTGGGCTGGGGATATTATTACCTGATCGGATGTCGTTCCGGAAATTGCGCCATAACCGGCGATCCTGTAAACAGCAGTATTTTTGGCGGAGTCCTGGGGCTTATCCTGGTATTTCCGTTTAACAAAAAGGAGTAAAGAAAAATGAGTTACGGATATCAAAGAACCATAGATCAAAAATTTGAGGATGTCGACCGGAAAATTCGCGAGACCCTGAAAGAACGTGGTTTCGGAATCCTGACGGAAATCGATGTGAAGGCAACCTTGAAAAAGAAGTTGGATGTGGATTTTCAAAAATACCGCATCCTGGGCGCCTGCAACCCACCCTTCGCGCATCAGGCGCTGACAACCGAAAAAGAGATCGGGTTACTGTTGCCGTGTAACGTGGTCCTTTGGGAAAACGAGGACGGGAGCACAACATTGTCGGCCGTTGACGCCACCCAAATGCTGGCCCTTTCCGGTCGGAAAGAACTGGACGATCTGGCCGGCAAAGTCAGTAACCTTTTGCGTGAAGCGGTAGATGCCGTATGAGCGATCTTGTGAATCTTGTCATTGGATTGGTAGTGTTGGCCGTCATAATCAAAATAATGATTCCCATAAAGAAAGCGGAAACCTGAGAATTACCTCCCTATCCTCAGGATGAGGATCTGAAATAAAAATCCGTAAGACCTAAGAAGAAAAGACTAAGGAGAATCGTATCCATGCCGATGTTTGACTATCGCTGCAGGAATTGTGAGCATGTGTTTGAGGAATTGGTGGCTTCCAGTTCCGTTCCCGATGAGGAAATCGAATGTCCGAGATGCAAACAACGTCAATCGGAAAGGCTTCTTTCCGCGCCCATGATTTCAGTGGGTCGGTCATCTGACGGTTGTCCCGCCTATTCCCCGTCGAATCCGAATTGTAATGCCGCGAACGGTTTTACCTGAGCGTGATTTTCCCTGTGGGCACAGGGCGGTAACCGCTGTATTTTCATCCTTACACGTTGAGTATCACTGTCTTCGTTGCGCTACGCCTCTTGACGGTTTGAGTGGTTCGCCATAACTCGACAACCGGGGATGGTTGTCGTATATGGTTGTGAAAATCGAATATCGATGAACCCCGCCACACTTCGTTACGGGGCAGACTGAATGTCGATTTCAGAAGAATTGAAAATCGCAATGAAGATCAATGAAACGAATAGTTCATAAATCATCGCTTGTTGTTCCCTGTCCTTCAATCAATTCCGGAAGTACATCAGGCATCCCGGCTTTGTTTTACCACGTTTGGCAGGGGTTGTTGCCGATATCCCACTGATAATCATCCCCGGCTATTGTATATTGGAACCTTTAATGAAAAACGGCGGTTAAGTAAAATTTATGGCTATAAAAGTGAATTAATATTCCAAACCGGACATCAACATAGTGTGTAAATTGCACGCCTGATTATGGCTTAAAAGATGGATAATATCGACGTAGATCCTTTGCTTATTGATGAAACCGCAGGGCGGGAGTCGTCCCGGTTGCAGACGTTTTTGGACGACCCGCCTCGGGCGCTTTGGACCCTTGCGATTCCGATTATGATCGGCATGGGGATGCAAACCCTGTATTCCCTGGTGGATATGATTTTTATCGGTCGATTGGGTGGTGAATCAATTGCCGCGGTAGCGTTTAATATGCCTCTTTTCTTTCTTGTATTGGGGTTGACAATGGGGTTGGGCACCGGTGTTACTTCGTCCATCGCCCGCTTTATCGGGGCGAAAGACAAAATAAACGCCGACAACAGCGCCGAACATGCCGTTGTGATGGGAGTCGGCATCAGCGTGGTGTTGGCGACTACCGGGCTGATTTACGGAGAGGAAATCCTGATTTTCCTGGGAGCGACAAAAAACCTGCTTCACCTGGCCTGGGCGTACCTGCGGATTATTTGTTATGGTTTGCCGTTTATGATTTTTTCGGCCTTCTTCCGTTCGATATTGGCCGGAGAAGGGGACATGAAATTACCCATGATCATCGCCGGTTTGGGTACCATCCTGAATGTAATTCTCGATCCGATTTTTATTTTCGGTTTGTCGCTGGGCGTGGCGGGCGCGGCGTTGGCCACAATAATCAGCCAGGCAATGGTATTCCTGATTTTTGTGTATATGATGTTCGTGAAAAAACATTCTTACATCACGTTTCGGTTACGGCATTTTTCATTTTCACTCTTTATTTTAAAGGAAATAATAAAAGTGGGATTGCCGGCATCGATGTCGATGTTGATTATGGCGATCGGACAGGCTGTTTTTAACCGGATCCTGGTTTTTTATTCCACCGATACCGTCGCCGCCTATCAAATCGGCGGACGGATCGATATGATGGTTTTCCTGCCGATCATGTCGATCGGCGCCTCCCTGACCACCCTCGTCGGAATGTTTTTCGGCGCCCGTGAATTTTCCAAAATGAAGTATGTGGTGAAATATGGAATCAGTCGGGCTGTCCTGATAACATTGGTCAGTTCAACGTTGGTGTTTCTGTTTGCCCCGATTCTTGTTAACGTCTTTTCGGACAGCGACTACATTCACGAAATAGCGGTTATGTATTTACGGCTGATTACGCTGGTCTATCCCTTTATTGCCATTGGCATGACCAGCGGACGGGTCTTACAGGGATTAGGAAAAGGAATGCCGCTTTTAGCGATCACTACCGTTCGGGTGCTGGGTGTTTCGGCGCCCCTGGCGGTTCTGTTTGCCTTTGTTCTCAATAAACCCGTAGAATGGGTGTGGTATTCGATGATGGCCTCAACCCTGGTGGCGGTTACCATAGCCCTGACGTGGGTGAAACAGACTTTTAAACAGTTGGCCATCGCGTAATTTTACGAAAACGAGACGCGAGGCGTGTCGATATCGATTTATTACATCCCCCTCGAGGTGAGGATGCTAACGGATAAGATCAGCTCTCTGTCCTCTTGTTCATGGTCTCCCGACCATGAACAAGAGGACAGTTGCCGACGGTTCCGATGACTTGTTTATTGCGGATACGATATAACCTCGCCTGGCGGCCAACACGAAAATTTTACAATGGTTGATGTCCCGTGTTACCCGCCACTGGTCCCGCAGACCGCCTTTTTCTTATTCTTGAAGAAGTCATTTACGCGTTATATTCACCCCCCATTTCCTTCGGTAAAACTATGCAGGTCCCAATTAATCAAATTTGTTTCGTAGGAGGATTTATATCCGGTGACTGAGTTGCTGACCGGTCTTTCCCAGGAAGTCGTCAGCGGGATTGCCCTGGGGTGCATTTACGCGTTGGTCGCTCTGGGGTTTACCCTGATCTACCGCGCGACGGAGGTCGTGAATTTTGCCCAGGGTGAACTCATGATGGTGGGGGCATACGTTAATTTTTTCCTCGTGTCCCGGATCTCCGCCAACCTGGGGATTACCGGCGCATGGATGTATTTTATCGCGTTCATGGGGGCGTTACTGTTCGCAATCATTTTCGGAATCATTCTGGACCTGGTCATAAATCGGCCCCTCCGGGACCAACCGGTTTTTTCCGTTATCATGGCTACCATCAGCATTTCGATTATTCTGCGCGCGTTGGTGGCAATGATTGCCGGTCCGTTTACCCATATTCAGTCTTCGCCTTTTGGCGACGGCGTCGTGTCCTTTAATAAAATAGCCATTTCGGTTCAGGATGTATTCATCATTTTTTGCGCGATCGTTTTGGTGATATTGTTTTACATTTTTTTCAGGAAATCGCGTTGGGGAGTGGCTATGCAGGCCACTTCCGCGGATCCCACGGCGGCGCAGCTTATGGGCATTCCGGTCAAAAAGGTGTACCGGCTGGTTTGGATTTTTGCCACCCTTGTTGCCACGGTGGGGGGGATATTGCTGGCGCCCAAAACCTTGCTGGATACGAATATCGGGTTCATAGGTTTGAAAGCATTCCCGGCAGCCGTCCTGGGAGGCTTCGGATCCGTCCCGGGCGCAATTTTCGGAGGTGTAATTTTGGGAATCATTGAGACAATCAGCGCGGGAACGTTGTCGTACCATTTCGCGTGGATCAAAGAAATCAATGATGTAATACCCTGGCTTGTGCTGATCGCGGTACTAATGGTGAAACCGGATGGAATTTTCGGCATCGCAAAAGTGAAGAAGGTTTAGCATCCCAACGGCGACAGGAAACACGTAAAGCAATGAAAGGCCGATATGAAGATGAAAAATTATTTTGGATTCCGGTTCTAATCGCGGCGGTGTTTCTGCTCCCTTTCTTACTGAAAGGGATGACGAACAGTTATCGGTATTACCTTTATGTTTTGAATATCGCCGGCATATATATGATTTTAACCGTCGGTTTGGATCTGTTAAGCGGTTATACCGGGTTGATTTCCCTGGGACATGCCGCCTTTTTCGCAATCGGGGCCTATTTATCGGCGATTTTGGTCGACCAGGGCGGACTTCCCTTTGAACTGTCTTTGATCATCGCTCCTCTGTTGACAGGACTTTTCGGCTTAGTCATCGGTTTTCCGGCGTTAAGACTCGAGGGAATGTACCTGGGACTGGCCACTATGGGGTTTGGTTTTATCGTTAAACGTATGATTATCGCCTTGCGTCAATGGACCCAGGGCTCCAATGGTTTACAGGTGTCTTCTCCACATATTTTCGGGTTCACGTTCCGGAACGATTGGGATAATTATTTTCTTATATACACCGGTGTTGTTCTGACGGTTGTAATAGCACGGAGAATGGTCAGGTCCAAACTGGGACGGGCGTTTATGGCCATTCGGGATTCCGAACGGGCGGCGGAAGCGGTAGGCATCCGGTTGGCGAAATACAAAATGATTTCCTTTTTTATTTCCGGCGTATTCGCCGGATTCGCGGGAGTCCTCTTTGCCCATACGTCGCATTTTATAAGTACCGACCATTTTGATATCTTATTGTCCGTCTATTTCATTATTATGATTCTTGTGGGTGGTGTCGGTTCAATCTACGGGGCCGTTTTGGGAGCGTTGTTCATCGTATTGCTGGACAATCTTGCGATCCCGCTTTTTAAGGATTGGTTACAAACATTCATCACGGTTGAAGCCGGGGATATTCAATCCCTCATTTTTGGTCTTATTATGTTCCTTTTCATTATATTCCAACCTACCGGTTTGTACGGATTATGGCTGAAGGTACGTATCTACTGGAAATTATTCCCCTTTAATCCCAGAAAAAGATTTAGCTGAACCGCAATTACCATTACAAATAATAAGGAGACAATTATGAAGTTGAAAATGAGTTTGGTAGGAATTACCATTACTCTGCTTTTAGTTGGATGCGCTAAAAAGGAACTGACGCCCGGTGTAACCGATACTGAAATCCTGATTGGCAACATTCAGGATTTAAGCGGTCCCATGAAGGAATTGGGTTATCTTTTGCCGGCCGGCGCGAATTTGTATTTCCAGTACATCAACGACCAGGGCGGTATCTACGGCCGTAAGATTCGAATGCTTGTGGAAGACCATCAATACAACCCGCAAAAAGCGGTGGCCGCGGCCAAGAAACTGATTGAGAAAGATCAGGTGTTCTGCCTGTATCAGGTTATCGGGACTTCTACCAGTGAAGCCATCATACCGATCCTCGAGGAGTATAAAATCCCTTTAGTGGCGCCGGCGACGCAATCGGGAACAATGTCCAGGCCGTTACGGCGGTATATCTTCCAAACCGATACCGGGTACGACAAACAGATGAATGTCCTGATCGATTACATCCTGAGACAGGACAAAAACGCCAGGATCGGCCTGATTTACCAGGATGACAATTACGGCGCAAATGCTTTGAAAGGGGCTGCCGAAGCGGAGGCGCGCCACAAAATTACCCTCCAGAAAGAATCCTATCAGCGCGGCGCCTCGGACTTTTCCGGACAGGTCGGCAATTTGATGAAGGGCGGCGCCACCCACGTAATTATCGCCGGCATTGTGAGGGAACCGATCATCATTATGAAAACCGCCGCCGCAATGGGTTACAGACCACAATTTTTAGGACTTAGTCCCACGATGGACCACCGGGTAGCCATAGCCGCCGGTCCGGCCGGCGAAGGGTACATCGCGGCGAACTTTGCCCCCCTGTGGAATTCCGACGCTCCGGGACCGGTATTGTACCGCAAACTTCACGACAAGTATGCGGATCCCAAAACCCTCCCACTGGGGATGTATAGCTATTATGGATTTGCCACCGCAACGGTACTGGTGGAAGCGTTGAAAAACGCCGGAAAGGACCTGACACGCGCGAGTTTTTTGCAGGCGTTGAATTCGCTTGATTACAAAGGTGGCAGTTTCCCCGATTTTAAGTGGACGCGTACCAATCATGGCAGTTCCGGGAAAGTGGTATTAGTCCAGGTGAAGAATGGGAAACAGGTGGAAATTTCCGATTGGCTTGACTAACCGGGAATTATTGTAAAGGAATATCCGGGTGTTTATGGCAGCGCAAAAAAGAGCGGGGTTGCTTGAAAATGAGTTGCTTCCGGTCTTACCCCTTATGAAAAAGAGCCCCTGCCCGTTTCGCGCATGATCTTTTTGTCCCTCAAACACCTGAACGTCCCTGTCTTTCGATCCGTAAATGTTCGGACGGTTACAATATAAGTCGTCATGCCTGACTTACTGATTGACAACCTGCACATTCATTTTGACGGTGTCATCGCGTTGGATGATGTTTCGTTAACGGTAAAGAGTGGGGAGATTTTTTCGTTAATCGGCCCGAACGGATCCGGGAAATCAACATTGTTTAACTGCATTAATGGTTTCAATCGCCCCCGGAAGGGGGCGATCCGTTTCGGAGGGATCAATCTGCTGCGAAAAAAGACGCATGAGATCCCTCTCCTGGGAATTGCCCGAACGTTCCAGAATCTCCAAAACGTTCCCTACATGACGGTACTCGATAATGTCCTGTTGGGAGCGCATTTGAGAATCAGCAAGCGCGACACGGTCAAACGCTGGCTGTCGCGGAAACAACGGGTGGCGGAGGAGGCGCTGGCCCTGGAAATCATGGATCTTCTGGGTATCGCCAATTTTGAACGGAAATATTTGTTGGGTCAGCCTTTCGGTATCCGGAAACTGGTGGAAATCGCCCGCGCGCTGGTTTCACGGCCAAAATTGATTTTACTGGATGAACCGGCGGCGGGAATGAACGATCAGGAAACGATCGAAATCGCGAAAATTATCACGGAGATTCGAAATGAACTCGGGATCACCGTCCTGGTGGTGGAACATGATATGCGCCTGGTCATGAGAATTTCGGATCGCATTTGCGTATTGGATTCGGGAAAGGTAATCACCATCGGTAAGCCGGACGAAGTGAAACAGCATCCGGAGGTTGTCAAAGTATTCTTAGGGGAGGGAACCGATGCTTAAACTGGTGGGAGTGGAAACCTTTTACGGCAAGGTGAAAGCCCTCCATGGTGTTTCCCTCGAAGTCCAAAAAGGACAATTGGTTTGTATCCTGGGTGCCAACGGGGCCGGGAAAACGACCATCCTGAAAACGATCAGCGGACTGGTTTCACCCGAAATGGGAACCGTCCGTTTTGAAGGCCGGCGGATCGATCAAATGGATCCCGAGGAAATCGTGGCCCTGGGAATATCCCATGTGCCCGAAGGAAGGCGCATTTTCCCCGAACTGACCGTCTATGAAAACCTGTTAATGGGTGGTTTTTTAATTGAATCCGGGGATTTGCTTAGGGAACGGTTGGAAGCGACCTATGACCATTTCCCCCTCCTAAAGAAACGCCGACATCAGTTGGCCGGCACGTTAAGTGGCGGTGAACAACAGATGCTGGCCATTTCGCGTGCACTGATGCTGAAGCCCAAACTGTTATTGATGGATGAACCTTCCCTGGGACTGTCGCCGTTGTTGGTCCGGAATATTTTTCGAACGATACGCCGGCTTCATGAATCGGGAGTAACCATCCTGCTGGTTGAACAGAACGTAAACCTGGCTTTGCAGATCGCTGATTACGGATATGTCTTATCGAACGGAAAAATTTTTATTAGCGGAACCTATGAAGAACTTATTGAAGAAGAAAAAGTGCGTGAATATTATCTGGGAGAAGGAAAATACATACGACGGTCCCGGCTTTGGAGTGGTTAGTGGGAATTGCCCGAATTGCGTTAACCTGTCGTTGGTTGGAAGCCATGTCGTTACCCGATTTTAGTCGTCAAAATACCGTGCCCAGATTATTCTGGCATCAGGTGGAGCGTTACCGTAATCGGGTCGCGATCTGGCGAAAATACCGTGGTATGTGGGAATCCCTGACCTGGGGAGACTATGGGGAATGGGTTAAAGATGTCGCCAACGGGCTGCTTTTATCAGGATTGAAACCGGGGGAACGGGTGTCGATTCTGGCCCAAACCCGCTGGGAATGGGTCGTTTGTGACATGGCAATCATCAGCATCGGTTGCGTCACCGTCCCGATATATCATTCCAATACTGTTGAACAGACCCGTTATATCGTTGAACACAGCAAGAGCAGCCTGGTTTTTGTTGAAGATCAGGAACAGTTGGATAAATTGATGGAAATAATGGAGCGTTCGACCTGTGTGAAGTCGGTGGTGGTTATGGATGGATATCAACCGGAGGATCTCCCCGGGGTACGGAGCTGGGATTCCTTACGACGGGCGGGTCGCGAATTTGAACTCGCGTATCCGGGCGTGCTTCGTGATCGTTATCTGAAGGTACAACCTGATGACATCATTAGTTTCATTTACACGTCAGGAACCACCGGACCTCCCAAGGCGGCGATGATTAACAGCCGGAATGTGATTGCCATAATTAAATATTTGCCGGGTCTTTTGAAGATTGGACAGGCGGATTCCACGATTGCCTATTTACCGTTGGCGCACATCGCGGAACGCGTGGTAGGGCATTTCCTGAAATTGGCCGCCGGCAATCAAACCATATTCGCCGAAAGCATTGAGGACCTGCCTCACAATCTTCGGCAAACAGGGCCCACCATTATGTTCGGTACGCCGCGGATATTCGAAAAATTTTACGCCCGGATCGCGACCGGAATCAACGACGCCACCGCTTTTCAACGAATAATTTACAACTGGGCAATCGGAGTAGGCAAAACCGTCAGCGCTAAGCGCATCAAGGGGAAGAAACTGTCCTGGCCGTTAATAGTGAAAAAATCCCTGGCTCATTTCCTGATATTCCGGAAAATCCAGGCGTTTTTTGGCGGGAAAATCCGCTTCTTAATATCGGGCGGAGCCCCGATTTCTCCGGAGATAATTCGTTATTTTCACTGGGTCGGGCTTGATATTTATGAAGTGTACGGTATGACCGAAACCACGGGATTGATAGCGATGAATTTCCCGGGAGCCTGTAAAATCGGGTCCGTTGGAACCGTTTTTCCGGGAACCGAAGTGAAAATCGGAAGTGACGGCGAGATTTGTGCCCGTGGTCAACAAATGAGTCCGGGCTATTATCGCAATAATGAAGCCACGGCGGAATTGTTGGAACCGGACAGTAATAATGGGTATTGGCTTCACACCGGCGATATCGGATTCATGGACGACGAGGGTTACCTGCATATCACCGATCGAAAAAAGGATATTATTATTACCGCCGGGGGCAAAAACGTGGCTCCCCAAAACATCGAGAATTTACTGAAAACCAGTCCCTATATCAGTCAGGCCATGGTATACGGCGATAAAAAACCTTACCTGATTGCTTTAATTACTCTGGATGAGGATGAGATTGCCAAGTTCGCCAGAGACCGGGAAATCCTTTACCAGGATTTGACGGACTTGTCCGGGAAACCGGAAGTGAAGGATTTGATCCACCGGACGGTTCATGAAAAAAATCGACAATTGGCATCGTATGAGACGATTAAAAAGTTTGCGATCCTGGAAGAAGACTTTGACCAGGATAAGGATGAAGTCACACCGACCTTGAAAGTTAAGCGCAAAGTCGTGATCAGTCGTTACCGGGAGTTATTGGAAGGTATGTACTCCTGATCGTTCATGGTCTCCCCATCATGAACCAAAGGACGGTTACCAACGGTTCTGACAACCCGTTTGGTGTGGATAAAATATGGTACCTCCTGTAGGGATTAAGATTGCATTATTGTATTTGGAGACATGGGGTACATAAGTTTTTACAAGAGTTTGTTTACTTATTGACAGCCGGGACCATATTATTTATTATCGGATGAAAATACGTGAATAAATGAAGAAGATTCGAGCGTGATTCTTATCACAATAAAATGAAACGTGAAGGATTAACTTCCAGCGAATTCTTTAATGATTTACTTAACAACAAACAGGAGGAATTAACATGGTTTACCCTAAAATGTTAAAATCTCGGATAAACCGCTTGATTCCCTTATTCGCTTCAGCGCTGCTGATTATGTCTTTTACATTCGGAGCCGAAGTGGATAAGAAATTAAGTATAAAAGGGAATGCTGAAATATCCAAATCAACGGACACTCCCCAATCTGAAGTTAGTGCATCGAATATCGATCAGATTCGAGAGATTCGGCAAAAGCGCAGTCGGATAAAAGCGAAACGATTGATTTTGGAGAAACAGAATAAATATCAGAAGGCGATTTCAGCCCGGAAACGAGATTCCGCGAAAATGATTAACAGAGCGGTGACAAAGAAAAAATTACCCAGGATAGATAATCCGTTTCGGGTATTAAAAAATTCCGGGCCGGGAAACTTCATGCCCAAAAGATCAAAGGGAATGAATCAGTATAACACCAACGGAACGGTGGGGATAATTGATGTTCAGGTAAATAGTCTTGATGCCGACACAATTGCACAAAAGGACGATTTTGTTTTGACCGTGTATTTTTCCAGCGGTGAAACAGAAGCAGATGTATATACCTGGATCGATATGGATGCCGATGGTTTGCTGGATGAATCGATTGATATCGAATTTAAAAATGGAAACCATATTGTGGATAACAGTGTGGAAGATGAGGATTCCACGAGTGGGGTTTATAAAAAAACGTTCCACGGAGATATGGATGGACCTGCCGAGGTAAGCTACCTGGGTGTCCTTTTCCAGGCGATAGATGGTGGTGGTATCGATGCCGCCTTTCTGTATATTGAACCGTCCTACACACCATATTCTGTTTCCGGCACTGTTTACCCGCCTATACCCAACATCATTATTGCTGCCTTCCCGATGGGAAATGAATCGGACAATGCGCATAATGGCTCGGAACTCTGGTTCACAGTTACCGATACGAATGGGTTCTACCAGAATTTCCTGCCCGACTCCGGTTACTGGGGTGTTTCCGCCTTTGATTTCCTGGATGTAACCGGTGGAATGATTCCTGACACCATATACTTCGATGTGTATGTTGATGGAGATTTGCTGGGTTATGATTTTTTCTTCACACCACCCACCGCGGTCATAGAGGGATATGTTACGGATGAATTGGGTTTCCCTATCGATAGTATATATGTGTGGGCCAATCGTGATTACCTGCCGGGTGTTCAGGGCGAAACCGATATCACCGGGTATTATTCCATTGGTGTGACAGAAGGTAACTATTGGGTTGGAGTGGAGCCACAGGACCTCATACCGGATTTCCTTGTTCCGATGGATACGCTGGTGTATGTAGCCGATTATGACACCGCCGATGTGCATTTTACCGCCTATTCCACAGATAGTAGAATCTCCGGTACTGTCTTTCTGGACGGTTATCCTTATGGTGGACTCAATGTCGGAGCATGGAGTGTGTTAGGCTGGACAGATAATATAACAGCGTCCGATGGGACATATATCCTGGATGTGTCCAGTGATGCCGATGGTTATGGCGGCTATGATCTGGATATATGGGACGAATTGCCTCCCGGCGTGATCGTAACGAATAGTCCCTCGGGAATCCTGTCCGGGACTTCCGGTGTTGATATTTATCTTTCGTCGGTGGCGGGCGGTATTGATGGATTTATCTACGACGCTGTCACCATGAATCCGATAAAAGATGCCTGGGTTTATGCTGACGACGGTATGGGAGGATATGGAACCGCAACAGGAAATAATGGATATTATTATCTTCCTCTACCGGCAGGCAATTACGATATATATGTCGGCGCGGATGATTATTACGTGCAGGATGTATCCAACGTAATTATCCAGGATTATGTGCTGAATATGGATTTTAATTTAGTTCCTATTATATACGATGGAGCGTTGGAAGGATATGTCTATGATGAATACGGATATGCTATAGAAGGCGCTGAAGTGATGGTTGGAAACAATAATTACATGGATTGGACCTACACCGACAGCACCGGATATTACTATTTCGATTTACCCAACGGTATCTATGACGCTCTGGCCCGTATGGATGGTTACAGTAACGATTGGGTCGAGGGGATCGTAATCGCCGATAGCACAGTATACTACGATTTTTATCTTGAGGAAATCGTGATTAATTCCGTCATTGAAGGTGTTGTAACGGATGGCGAGACCGGTGACCCGATTATCGGCGCGGATGTGTATGTGTGGAGTCCGTTGTTCGAGATCGGTGCGATCACGGGAAGCGGCGGATATTTCTCCGTGGACGTTCCCAGTGACACTTTCCTGGTTAATGCCGGAGCGCCGGGTTATTATTATTCCCAACCGCAAATGGTAATCGTTGCCGAATTCGATACGGTATCCATAGCGATTGATCTCCTCCCACAAATGGTGCAACCGCCCCTTATCGAATACATTGGTGACGTTCCTTTTGACCAGGGACGCCAGGTTCGTATTATCTGGTCTCCGGGTGCACCCCCTGAAGATAGTGGCGGGTGGACGAAGTTCAGTATCTGGAGATTGGTGCAATATGATGTGTATCCTATCTGGGATTTTGTGGCTGTGGTTCCATTCCATGGGATGGATGTCTATTCCTATGTCGCTCCAACCCTTGTGGATTCCAATGCGTACACAGGGCCTGCGGAAATGTATTGGTCTACCTTCATGGTAACAGCCCATACAATGGATCCCTGGGAGTTCTATGATTCCGCACCGATGGATGGGTATTCTATCGATAACCTGTCCCCCCACGCACCGGGCGGGTTAGTGGCTTCGACTACCGGTGGTAGCAATGGTGTGGAGCTGAATTGGCTTCCCGTCCCGGACGAGGACTTCGATTATTACTCCATTTACCGTGGGACTTCCTCCGGATTTGTTCCAGCCAAACCAATCGCGAATACAATTGATACAACCTTTGTTGATGCCAATGTATCGCCGGGGGTTACCTATTATTACCTGGTTGCCGCCACGGACTTTAACGGGAATGAAGGCGAATTTTCCGAGGAAGCCAAGGTTACCGTGCTGAGTACCGAAGCGGAAATGAAGCTCCCGGACGAGTTCGCGTTGAAACAGAACTACCCCAACCCGTTCAACCCCAGGACCTCCATATCCTTTGCGGTTCCTCAGACCGGGATGGTGACTATAACTGTGTATAATCTTCTTGGTAAAGAGATCGCCCGTCTGGTGAATGAAGTGAAAGAGGCCGGACGTTATACCGTTGAATGGGATGCCGGCGGACTGACCAGCGGTGTCTATCTGGTGCAAATGCGTTCGGATGGGTTTGTGGAAACCAGGAAAATGATGCTGTTGAAATAAGTTCGGTTTCCGAAGAGTTAAACCAAACTGTAAAAAAGAGCCCCGATATAACGATCGGGGCTCTTTTTGTTTATGCCGGATTTTTCACTATCGGAATTGTTAATGCACAGTCCGGGATAAATTTTCAGTAGACACATATCAAGTTTCAAGTTTTATCATGGGGAAATAACAGGGGGGATTCCGGACTTATTCTGAACCCTAACCGGTCAACGCGCGGTGAAGGTTTTTATCATCCAATCCGGGATGATTCGTAAAATCGGGACAACGATCCGCCATTGCCACGGGAAGATGTAGGTTTTTTTGCCCCTGTTGATGGCCCGGATAATTTTTTCCGCCGCCAGGTCCGCTTTCATCAGGAAGGGGAGGAAAGAGCGGTTATCAACAATGGGGGTGTCGATAAACCCCGGACAAATTGTAGTGACGCGGATATCAAAACGGGCCAGATTAAAGCGCCAGCTTTCAGCCATGATTCGGACCGCCGCCTTGGAGCCGGAATAACCGCCGTGGGCGATCAATCCCCGGAAACCGGCCACCGAACTGATGATTACAATATTCCCGGAACGGTTGTTTTTCATGGTCGGTATGAAAGGAACAACGATATTGGTTACTCCCAGAATGTTGGTACTCAATATCCGGTTGATGTGGGCCGGGTCTCCGGAACCAAGCTGATCCTTGCCACCGATGCCGGCGTTCGCGATGACAATATCGATTCCACCGGCGTCTTTTAAAAATTGATGTGTTACACGTTTGGCGGCCTCTTCGTCACGGACGTCCAATTCATAGGTAAAGGTTTTGCCGCCCGCTTCACGGCACGTTTCGGCGACTTCATTAAGACGATCGATCCTTCTGGCCGCCAGTCCCAGGATCGCTCCGCGCCGGGCATAGGCGTAGGCCAGGTGTTCACCGATTCCGCTGCTTGCCCCGGTGATGAAAATCCTTTGACTGTTCACAGTAATGCCCGTATGGTACCGCCGTCATGGACGATGGATTGCCCGGTAATGAACGACGCTTTCCCGGAACACAGAAAAGCGGCAACAGCTCCGAATTCCTCACTGGTTCCTAACCGGCCAACGGGAATGTCGGCCGCCAGTTCCTTCCAGGTTTCTTCCATGGTTTGGCCGGAATTTTCACTGATTTGTCGCGCCAGCGATTCCAGTCGCCGGGTGCGATGCAACCCGGGGAGAATACAATTTACCGTAATTCCGAAAGGAGCCAGGTCGCGCGAAATCGTCTTCGCGTAAGCGGTCAGGGCCGAACGGGCGGAATTGGAAAGGATTAACGAATCGATCGGTTGTTTTACCGCCATGGAGGTGATAAAGAGAATGCGCCCCCATCTCCTTGTTTTCATATCCTCAACAACCGTGCGCACCGACTCCACCGCCGACAGAAAATTGGTTTCCAACGCCCTTTTATAATCCTGTTCGGTAAATTCGGTGAAGTTCCCCGGCGGCGGACCGCCGGCGTTGCACACCAGTATGTCCGGGGGACCGAATCCTTTTCGGCAGGTTTCAAACAGGTTTGCCCGTTGTTCGGGGTTCGCCACATCGCAGACAACCGGCAGCACCGGGTAACCGCCTTCGGATTGAATTGATTTTGCCGCCGATTCGATTTCGCTCCGGTTCCGGGAACAGATAACAACCCGGACGCCTTCCCGGCTCAGAGCGGTTGCGACACCATATCCCAGACCGCGGGAAGCCCCCTGTACAACAGCGATTTTATTTGTCAGACCAAGATCCATTGATTCCTCGAAATTAATTCCTACGGTTTTTTTAAATTCCGTTTCGGAACGTCAAATTTTGATAAATATGTTTTTCCGGTATAACCAGTACAACACCAGCCACCACATGAATACGTGAAACAGGGCAAACAGCAACGAACCATTTAAATTTCCGGCCATGGGGACAAAAACCGTTTCGTACAAATACGTGTATCCATTAACGGTTTCCCCGTTTAGTGTGTACCGGAACCGGATAATCGATTTTACCCATAAACCGGTAGCCACGAAAACAAAAATCGAGTTGGTTCCGAAAATTACCAGGGGTTTCACGATCTTCGGATTATTCTTTATATCGATCAGCCAGATGAACACAGCCAGTATTAATATGGCCCATCCGGCCGTATAAACCACGTACGAACTGGTCCATAAAGGCTTGTTAAGGGGGAAAAGGAAACCCCACAACCAGCCGATTACAACGCCTGTGCCGCCCCAGCGGAGCATTTTTTTAACGGTATCACGGTGATTTGAACTCAATTGAATTACCGTACCGATCTGATATCCGATTATTACCGTAACAATGGCCGGGAGGGTGCTGAATAATCCCTCGGGATCGAAGGCCAGTCCCAACCCGCGCCAAAGATGACTTTCACCAAGAATAGCGATGTCTATTTTGCGAACCAGGTTGGTTGTAAGGCCATACGGATCGGGGCCACCGAAAACACCCAGGAAAAACCAGTATCCTAATAGGATTGCCGCCGAAATGATGCCCAGTTTTTTCTGATTGAAATACAGACACAGGAAAGCCGCCGCTCCGTACGCCAGGCCTATCCGTTGTAATACACCGAAGATACGGAAATTAGACCAATCCCAATCCTGACGGATGAACGGATAGGCATTTAGAGCCAGCCCAAATAAAAATATTGTTATTGTCCGTCCGATAATTTTTTTGGACAATTCCGGTGATGGTTGATAGTCGTACCGTTTAAAGGAAAAACGCATGGCAACTCCGACAATAAACAGAAAAAATGGGAAGACCAGATCCGTGGGAGAACAACCGAACCAATTCCGCCAGTCATGTTTAAAATAGGCGTGTAATAAAGGAGAGTAAACGTAGCTCCAGCTTCCGGGGGTATTGACCAGAATCATAAATGCGATTGTCAAACCACGGAAAGCGTCCAATGCCACAAGGCGTTTTACGTCGTGCCTCATGTTCATTCGCTCCTTCGTTTTCTCCCGAATTCGGGATCAATGGAAATGTACTTGATCAGAATAAATCCGGGAACGGTTGCTAACAGAACCCAGATAAAGAAGTGCTGGTAACCGATGATTTCCTGCAGCCACCCGCTGAACATTCCGGGAATCATCATGCCCAACGCCATAAAACCGGTGCTTATAGCGTAATGGGCGGTTTTATGTTCGCCTTCCGAGACGTAAATCATAAACAGCATGTAGGCCGTAAACCCGAAACCATAACCGAATTGCTCAATCGCGACACATAAATTTATTATGACAAAATTGTCCGGTTGGGCATAGGCGAGATAGACGTATACACTATCGGGCAATTTCATGGCCAACGCCATCCACCAAAGCCAGTATTTAAGTCCGTTTCCGGCTGCCAGCACTCCGCCCAGGATCCCGCCCAGGGTCAACATGATTATTCCCAGGGTGCCGTACACAAATCCGACCTGCCCCGTGGTCAGCGCCAACCCACCGATTTCCTGGGCGTCCAACATGAAAGGGGTAGCCAGTTTGACGAGCTGGGCTTCGCCGAAACGGTAAATAAGAATAAAAGCGATTGCGACACCAATCCGGTCCTTTTTGAAAAAGGAGGCGAAAGTGTGAAAGAAATCAGCGAAGAAATTATTGGTTTCGGCGGCGGGGCGATCCTGGTCCGGATAGGGCAAAATGAATTTATGATAGATAAAAAACAGTATGAACAAAACAGCGATGACCAGAAAGGTGATGGTCCAGGCAAGAGGAATATTTCCGGCACGGGCCTTGAAGGTCGCTTTCGCGGCCTGTTTCAATTTGGGATCGAGTTGAAGGACGATTAAATAAGGACGGTTCCAGTTCTCTGCCGTAAATACCATCCGACTGCCCTCCACCAGGCCGATGCTTTTGTTACCCGAAACACGGCCCAGATTCACAACGATTTCCTTGCCCGGTTCCGGTTTGTCGGAAAGCCGGATTGCCAAAAGCCCGATATTACCCGCCTTCTCACCGGCGATGATTCCCGTTGATTGACCGAAATGTTTTTTCAGGAACGTTTCCAGTGGCGTCACTACGGTTTCACCCCACCAGGTTGGTTCGGTAGGGTTCACATTAATGTTGCCATTGCTTTCCGTTGAATTGCGTTCCCGGGGACTGTTCCATTGTTTCGCCATCGAAATAATCGAGTCAATTTCGCTCTGATTGCGCGGGACGGGATTGATGCGGAGTGTTTCGGGCTCGGAGACGATTCGCAGTTCACCGGGCAGGGGGGAACGGTCCAGGGAACCGATGTTAAGCAGATTGCCGATTTTTGCCTGCGGTGTCGCGATTACATCAATGTTAAGCGAAGGAAGCCCGGTGTGGCTTTCTATGTATCCGGCGAAGATGATCAGGAGGCCCTGGCCGGTAATCATGGCGAATCGGTAGAAGGTGCTGCGGATGCCCACGAACCAGGCTTGTTTGTGTTGCGATAACCCCAGCATGTAAAAACCATCGGCTGCGATATCGTGCGTTGCCGAACTGAAAGCCAGGAGCCAGAAGAATCCTAAAGTGAGTTTGAAAAAATTGGGAGCGGGAATGGTAAGGGCGACCCCACCCAGTCCGGCGCCGATGATGAGCTGCATGGTGACGATCCAGAACCGTTTTGTACGCAGGATGTCGACGACCGGACTCCACAGCGGTTTTATCACCCAGGGTAAATACAGCCAGCTTGTGTACAAGGCGATGTCGGTATTGGAAATTCCCATCCGTTTATAAAAAATCACCGAAACCAGCATAACCACAACGTAAGGAATACCCTGGGCGTAATAAAGAGAGGGAACCCACCACCAGGGGGACCTTTGTTCGGACTTCATGTCCGTTGTTTCTGACGAAGGCATTTCCGGTTTTCCTTACGGATATATTTTGGTTAACTCACTACCGGGATAATAATGTGTTAATATCGCGGGCACCGCATATCCTTTCAGCGCCATTCCCAGGGCTCCTATTTGGCATAACCCCACACCGTGTCCCCAGCCGGCTCCCCGCAGCGTAAACTCCCCCGGGATTTTATCCTCAACGGCAAGCCGGTCAACTATAAAAGCCGAACTGTACAAAAATCGGGTGTGAAACACGCGACGGATTTCATATTCGGATATGACTTCTCGTAACCTGATTTCACGATTTCTGTCGGTATATCGGATCCGAATACGGTTCAGACGACCGGAGCCGCCGCGACTTACCGGAATTATTTCGATTACATTTACAGCCTGCAAACCCAGTTTCAAATTCAGTAATTCCGTCATTTGGGACTGGGTATAGTTCACCTTCCACCGGTAATAGCGCCCCGCTTCATCCACGCTTCCCAAGTATTGAGCCAGGGAATCCCCGGGAACCGTGGCCGGACTACAAAAAGCGGGGGGTGTGGAGGTAATCCACCTGGCGGCGTTTGTTTCCGATGATAGGGACAAATCTTCCCAACCGTTGTCTTCGAAATCCCGACGAACCTGCAAATAAGGGATTGTATTTCCGTCCCAGATTGTTTCAAAGGATTCCGTCATTCCACCGCACGATTTGGAATACCGGGCATCGCAAATGGAACCTTCATACAACAGAACCTCCCCACGGGTAGCCAAAGCGCCGACTTGTGCCTGCCGTGTAAGATAATTAGTCCCCTGGTACCGTTGACAACAGTCATCGTTGCACACGTCAAATCCGAGCTGACGATGTTTCTGTTCCACGTTTGCCAGCACCCATGAACGGGCGACAATAGTCTGCGCATGGATAAGGGCTGGGGGGCAAGCGGCATTCATTTCCGACGTGGCAACGCACATAAGATACTGTTCCAGGGGAAGGATGTTGATTGCCAGTAACGCGCCCTGGTGAACCATAATCTCCAAATCTCCCAACAGGTTTAAACGAATCTTTTTTTCCCAATGGAAACCACGTCCGGCGACCACAGGGTACACTTCAATAATTTTTCCCAAATCAATGCCCTTATCCAAGCGCCGAAGGTGAAGTTTGTCTGACCGGTTCCCGTTAATCCGCAGGGAATCCTGTTCAACTTCAATATGGTATGGTTGGGATTCGGTCTGAAGATGCTTGGGGATAATTTGGTAATCAGGAATGTTGGAAAGATCAAGACTAACGTTTGTTTGACGATCTTCAGGAAGAATAATTCCCACTCGTATAGTTGGCTCAATTCCGGGAATTTGTCCTCTCTCTAGCATGTCGTTTGGTGTTTACTTACCTGCCATCTGTAAAATTCAGTTCGTTAACTATTAAACTGGCGCTGGTTAGTCTATGATAAGACCCCTTTGTGTTTCCCCTGTTACAGGGGAAAATAAAAGGTTTCTTGAATGGAATCCTTCCACCCGTAAAATTCAGTTCACTAACTATGAAACTGGCGCTCACGATAAGACCCCTTTGTGTTTCCCTTGTTACGGGGGAGAATAAACGGTTTCTTGAATGGAATCCTTTGACCATCTCCCCCCTGCCTGTCCCGACGAAGTTGCGGGTCATAGGTGAGAATAAAAGAGCCTGCTTACCGTAACGCAGTGAAGGTTGGGGGTCTTTTAAAACGGTAAGATTGTTGAATATCATACGCTTAACTTATAGTGGAGTAATATTCCCCTGATTTTCGGAGTGTTGTTTTGGATAGAATGTCAAATAAGCATCAATACCGGCGCCGAGCGCCGGCGCTTCCCGAAGCTTTGAAAAAACAATTCGGTTTCCGCCAAATTGGTTATCGTCCAAATAATGTTTTTTTACGTCTTCATTCAGGCATTCGGAAAAATCGATCGCCAGCGATAGATACTCGATCAACCGATCCAATAACAATGGGGTGGAATCCGGAACCCGGAACAAATCACCCAATCTCTGCCCGATAATAATTCGATCCAGGAGTGTGCCCAGGTAAGGGTGTCCCACCAACGGTAGGGGGCGCTCCGGATTGACGAAAGAAAAAAGATTTTGCCAACCACAATGAATGGTGGAGATACGTTCGAAGATTAATTGTGCCAGATAAGCTATTACTTCTTCGAAAGTTTTACGGGCTGCGGCATTGCCGTCAATAGCCATTTGCAGTATCTGTTCGGGATAGATTTTCTTTTGATACAGGTCCCGCATATTATTCCCTGAATATTCACAATAAAGCGTTTGAATTCCGTTGGCGGAAGCGTAGCGTTCCAGCGATTTTCCTTTATCGTTTTTCATTTCCCAGGTTTTGGCCAACCAGGATTTGACATGATCGAAAGGAATTAATTTCCCTTGTAATTTCAACGCATCGGCTGCGCCGGTCCCGCCCCCTAAATAATACCCATTCCTGATCGGCCGGAAGGCCCCGTTGGCGGAAAATTCCTCCCCGATTCCACAGTAATCCGCGTCGCTGCCCAAATGGGACAGGGGCGAAACGATCGTCACTCCCGCCATTTTCAGGCGATGTTCGACAATATCCGCAAAGCGCGGCATCCTGGGACCGTTTGTCAGCGCCACAATTCCACGTTTGTCGGCTGTTTTTAACCCCGGCATGCCGATGCCGAACAATAACGGTTGTGACGGGAACCGATCGGCGATTTCGATCAGGACATCCGCGCAGGCGTCCATGAAGGCCATGCCCTGGCGTTCTTCCTCCGGAAGAAGCCGGATGTCACGGGCTTCCATCTGGGCTAATTGAACCGGGATAGGAACGGGTGTAAAATCGGGGTCGAATGTTGGATAATCACGGTATATTTTTTGGATGTTGATGTCGCCCAAATCGAACAGGTTGTTTTCCCTGTCAATCCGGATCGTCCAGCCGCTGACCTTGGTGGCGCCGCCGTCAACCCCGATTAGAATGAATTGTTGTGTCATAATTAAGCGCTGGTTTTCCTGTTCATTCGCCGGCGCCGATGAATTGCTTCTTTCCGCATCCAATCCTTGGCTTCATCATTTCGGTTGACGGTGGCCGAATCGATACTATGGTCGGTCCCGCCGCTGTGTCGGATCACCTCGTAGATGGGATCATAAATCCGTCCGATACGATACTGTTCGCTGATTCTAAGCACCATGTCGTAATCCTCACCGTAATTTTCGGTGTAGGGATCATCGTTCATGCCGAAATACCCCAGGGATTGGATCAGCCGGATCGGAATCGAGCGCGGAGCGCCGGCGCCGTTGATCCGCAACAAATTGTTTCTCCCGTTATCTTCGGTCCACTCGTCATGAGTTACTACCGGAATCTCTTCCTTCCTGACAATCGCGCCCGATTCCAGCTTCTCCCAGACTTCGTATGAACCGATAACCATTCCGATGGTCGGGTCGGTATTGAAAACCGCCAGGATTTTTTCCACGGCCGTAGGTTTGAGCCGGTCATCCGAATCAAGTTGGATATAGTATTCTCCACGGGCGTGTTGAACACCATAATTTAAACAAAAACCGATGTTATTAATATCGACAACCAGAAGTCTTACGTCCGGTTTTTCGGGATTGTAACGGTTTCCCCCCGGTTGGTATTGTTTTACCGTTTGAATGGTCGGATCGTCTTTGCCCCCGTTGACAACGATGATTACTTCAATATTCGTGAAGCTCTGTGCCTGTACGCTCTCGATCGCAGTGCCGATGAATTCAGGTCGGTTGTTTACGGGGATGATTACCGAGGCTTCCAGATCCGGTTTTGTTTTCGTAACCGGACGTCTCTGATATCCGTAGCCGGGTTTTAAATATGCCCCAATCCGTTTCAAGTGACGGGTAATAACGGCTTCGGCCTCTGATTGTACTTCCTTACCGGCCAGGAGGTAATCGAAAACATTGGTTTCGGAACGATCGGCGATTACCCGGTAAAGGGCCCCCCGATATTTATTGGAGATGTGCACTAATCCGGCTTTTTCGGAGATCCTCAACCGGAGGTCGTAGAGCGCGTTGAACCGCAGGCTTTCGTCCAGATTCCCAATCCGGTCCAATACGGTTTTGCGGAAAAAAAATACCCGCCCGTAGTCCTGATTGTCACGCACACGACCAATATGGTGTTTCAGCAACCGGATATCGGTGATTTCGTTCCCGGTTTCCAATTCGTAATCGGCGTAGACCATCCCGGCCTGCGGATGTCGAACCATTGTCAGATGGAATAATTCCGTACAGGATTGTTTTAATACGACCGGGTGTGTCCGGTTATCAACGTATAATATAAAATCACTCCGGGCTTCTTTAATCCCCCGGTTAACCTGTCGGGCAAGGTTTTCACCTTCGAAAATCAAAACCCTGATATGATCTGCGTACCTTGACGGTACGGGATGTGAATCTTTCCGGGCCAATGCTATGATCTCGGCCTCGATTTCCTGTTGGTCCGCGAATGACCGGATACTTTCTTCAATTTGTTTCCCTGTGCAGGATGTGATATCCGGGAGGTGGAAAAGGATGGACACGTGCGTCGTCATAAAGTCGGTATTTCTCTATTTGGGTTACGAATCGTTCATGAAAAATATAGCCAACAATACTACATTTAATTCAATTATTTTCACAGGTTTCTTTGCCGCCGGACGGTTTCTCCGACCAAACCGGCAAAATACGGTTCGGACCGATTGCGTCACAAAGCGGTAAACGAAATGTCGCCAAACTCAGGGATGGGGAATCGATTCCGGAGAAGTGATTTATAACTTGATAGGGTTGTCGCGCTGAAGCGTTGTCAATGTTTCCGCTAATTTCGGATTTTCCGTCAACACACGATATTCCAGCATACGGATTACGGTAAGGAAATCGCGCCATTCGGACAAAAGATTTCCCGGGTTCCTGATAATATCCGCCGCTTCCTTCAGACTGGCGCGGAGATAATCGGAAACGGTCATGGTCTCCATTTCGGTGGTAAGTGCGTCGATAATATTTTGAAATTCACCGTTCTCTAACCATGTGCCCCGGCATTGACTGCAATGGTCTATCTCAATACCGGTATTATCGTATTGAATTGTAAACATATCGATTCTACAACGGGGGCATTTTATCGGTTTGGCGGATATACGAAACCGGTCTTTATTTTTCCATAACTCAAAATCCATCCAGTTGAGATCCGGATCAGCCTGATCTTTGGCTTTCCTCAGTTCATCACGTTCGAACCAGGTGCCATGGCATGTTCCGCATTCTTCAATCTCCACCGATTCAATTTTTTTAGGATGCATGGCCTTTTCACAGCGGGGACAATTCATAATAAAACCTCCCTTTGTTAATGGCATATAATAACTTTCCGATGGGTACGATTCCACATACTTTCGAAAAATATATCCGGATTATCCTGCTAATATAACATACTTTTGCGAATGACATCCTTTTCCTGCTTAGCCCTTTTTTTATAAGCGGCTACGATTTGATTAATCACACGCGTTTTTTCCATAGTACTTTTGTCGTGTAAGTCATACATGATTTTATTTTTTCTGAAGAGTGTGTTTGACATTATTTCCCAGCTTAACCAGGCAATTCCCCCCACAGCCGCACCGGTCAGAGAGGCTTTCAGCAGCTTATCGAGGTTGAAGATAATATCACTAAATCGTTCGAACTCAGAATAGATATAGACGGCCGATACTAGAGCAAATCCACATACCAGCGTGGACGCTATTGGTTGGGAATACCCAATCGGCGGAGGATAAAAAGCAATTGAATCAATGGCGTCGATGGGAACCGACAGGAGGGGCTTTTCCATATCATTATCGGATTTTTCCCGGACGATTAAAGTCCCCTGCTTTATGTCCAGATAGATAATCTTTTCACGGGGTTCCCCGAGTGATTGGTAAACCGTGTAATATTGAGCGCCAAGGGTTGAGACCAGGAGAAGCAGCAAACATACGATTAGAGCATTCCTCATTAGACCTTCCTTTCCTACATATCAGGTGACGATAATTCGTTGAGTTATTTCGTATCGATTGTTTTCCTGATAAACATGTTTCTTATGAAACCGGATGCAATCGTAAAAAGTCCCGTACCGGAGGTCGGACAATCTTTGTTTGGTATTTGCCTTTTGAAGAGCTCCGGCTCAAGATTTTTCGCTACGCCAAGAACGAAGAATCCGGATATTTTACGGTCGCATCATTGTTATAAAACGAAAAGTTTAATGACCGATTAACCGGTCAAGAGCCTCAAATTTTATCGGCGCGGATAAAACGAATGTGATGTTCATTTTCAGGCTGAACCCGTCCATTTTTATATTGCCTTGTTTCCGCATTGTGATTTCGGGCCCTTCCCTTAGTATTTTATAAATGTATGTTTTGGGTGACAGGTAATCGAATCCGGTAAACAGGGTTATCCGGTCTGTTATTTTGTAAATGATTCCGGCTTCCAACGCTGTCCCTTTTCCCTTGCTGTATAATTTCCAGACGGGTAGATCCAGTGTGTTATACATTCTACTGATGATGTATTCGACGCCAATCCGTAACCCCAGATTGCTTTCCAGCAGGAAAGCGCTTTCTTTTATCCCCAGGGCATAGGTTTCAAAGATTGTATTTATATAATCACTTTTCCAGGATTTATAACCCAGATAGACTTGCATATTGTTTGGAAAGGAAAGCCCGATGTTCATGCCATAGCGGGGCGCGGAACCAAATTTGAAATAATGAGACCTGACGTACATCGAGTCGGTGTCGGGGTAGATAACCAGGCTGTCGAGGTATGTATTCTCCGAAGGCCGGTAAAAGCCGAAATCCGGTTCGATATATAATCGCTGCGACAATAACGAGGCCGTCATAAGAAGAACAATGGTGACCGGTGTGATTATTTTCATCGGTTATTATGTAAATAAGTATTTAATATTTTGCGACTTGTATTCGAAATACCGATAATTCATCGCGTGAAATTGCGAAAAAATATTTGAATTACAAAACGCTTATGTTCCTCAAAGGAGAAAGCGACAATACCATTGATCCGCGAAGCGGATACGGGACGCCCGCAGACGGATAGCGGTGATAATGTGGAAAACACAAGTTGGATTATTCTTCATTATTCCGGTGAACTGTACCAGGGGTAAAGGCCGACTGACAAATTGATTTTCCGAACCGTCGGAATTGGGAATTGTTTACGGGTTTATATTTTCAGGAGCAGAGGAAAACATTTCGCGCTTTCAAGCCAATACCCGACGCCTTTCAGGCGGTTTGCCCACAGCACTTTTTGTATTTCTTCCCGCTGCCGCAAGGACAGGGACGGTTCCTCCCGATGTCGGATGGACGTTCCCGAAGGTCTTGTTGTCTTCTTTCTTTTATTATTGATGAAGCCAACCTCCGGAAATCCGAAATCGAATGTTGATAGAATTGTTTCCATCCCGCGCACAACCAACTTAATCCCTGCGGACTGTTTGGTCGATGTTTAAGACAATCACCGGAGCAGTATGGAAGATATTCACACGCGGAACAGGCGGGATCCCAGGCCGTTTTTTGTTGACCGAAAGCCGCATATCGCGGTGACTGTTGCAGCGCTTCCCAGGAATCTTCCATGATATTGCCCAATTTCAAATCGGATTCAACATAGAAGTCACAGGGATATACGTCACCATTATATTCGACCACAAAATATTGACAACAGTTACGGTCCATGCTGCATTCGCAATAAATATTTTCAACCATCTTCATAAGAATCGAATCAAACAACCGGACGGAGACTTTGCGCGTATCGGTCCGGATCCATTCATCAAAGATGTCACAAAGAAAAATGCCCCAGTCCTCGGCGGTCACTGTAAAGGGCATGGGCTCATTATTACCGTCAAACTCCACACACGGTATGTACTGATGATAGAGCAGCCCCATGTCCCGTAAGTAGCGATATATTTCCCGGCCTTTCCCCACGTTCGCGGAATTGACCAGTATCAATATATTGAAATCAACCTTGTTACGCGTAAGGCATTTGATTCCGTTTAAAACATCCCTGTGAGAACCACGGCCTTTGATTGTTAAACGATACCGATCATGAACATCCGCAGGCCCGTCGAGGCTGACTCCCACCAGGAAATTGTATTCCGCCAGTAATTGAGCAAACTTGTCATCGATCAATGTGGCGTTTGTCTGGAGACTGTTGGCGACACTGACACCGCTTTTTCCGTATTTCTGCTGTAGTTGTATGACTTTTCGGAAAAAGGTAGCTCCCATCAGGGTCGGCTCGCCACCCTGCCAGTTGAAAATATATTGTGGTTGCCGGGTCGACATGTAACCGGAAATCATCTGTTCCAGAACGTCATCGGACATGCGATGGCGTTTCGATTCCGGGTAGAGCGTGTGGCGGTCCAGATAAAAACAATATTCGCAATGCAGATTGCAATCCGCGGACGTGGGCTTGATTAATAACGAGAACGGTTTCATGTAATTAGCATGAGATAACCGTCTCCGACGTGTTCAGGCATTTTTACGTTTTTGTTTTCTGAGTTCCAGTATTTCTTCCCAGGGGACAACCTGGCTTCGGGCAGCCCATTGTTCGTATAGTTCCGACAGTTCCCGCACAACCTCCGGATATTCCCCGGCGATGTCGTGGATTTCCGTGCGGTCCGCTTCCATGTCATACAATTCCCAGTCTCCCGGATATTTGCACACCAGTTTCCATTTCCCTTTCCGGATTGCCTTGTTGCCTTCATGTTCCCAATAGAGGACTTCCCGGGGAGCGGGGTTATTCGTGAAGGTTGGCGCCATGCTGAACCCTTCCGCCGGTTTAATTTCGTGACCGTTGTACGTAGTGGGATATTCAACCCCGGCAATATCCAGAAAGGTGGCCATAATATCCGGTAATTGCGCGGGCTGGTGCCGCAATTCATTTTTCGCGTGGATTCCTTCCGGCCAATGCACAATCAGGGGGGTCGCGATCCCGCCTTCATGCACCCAGTGTTTGTACAGTCTGAAGGGAGTATTGGAAACATTAGCCCAGGGGATACCGTAACTCTGATATGTCTCTTCGCCTCCGGGCATTACTCCCGGCCTGTTGCCGTATAAGACTTCTCTCCCGTCGCGGGTCTTCGCCGTGCCGGTCGGCTCAATGTCCAATGCCCAGTGGCGTGTCCATTCGTCCAGTTCCTCCGCGCACCCGCCGTTATCGGAAAGAAAGAAAATCATGGTGTTGTCCCAGTGACCGGTATCTTTCAGTGTTTGCAGGATACGTCCGATGCCCTGATCCATGCGATCAATCTGGGCGGCATAGATTTCCATGCGCCTGGTCTGCCAATCCTTGTATTCGGCTTCTTCCCAGGGGGGAACCCGTGGGTCCCGTTCGGTGAGGGGCCAGCTATCGTCAATAATTCCCATTTCGATCATGCGTTTCCGGCGCTCACGACGGAGATTATCCCAGCCCGCATCGAAACGCCCATTGTATTTTGCGATGTCTTCGGGGTGGGCGTGCAACGGCCAATGGGGCGCCGTGTAGGCAACATATTGGAAAAACGGTTTTGCCGGTTGTTTTTTTGAATGTTCCCGGATTTGACGCACCGCTTCATCCGAAATGGCATCGGTGAGAAAATAATCGTCGCCTTCCGGTGTAATGCGTTCGTTGTTGCGCGTCAGCGTTCGCGGTTGGAAATAATTGGCGGCTCCCACGATGATGCCGTAGTAGTCGTCAAAACCGCGCTGACAGGGCCAGTTGTGTTTCGGGCCGTCAACAAATCCGGTGACATGCCATTTGCCGGACATGTAGGTGGCATAGCCGCCGGTTTTCAACGCTTCGGCGATGGTTACCGTATTGGCGTTCAAATCACCCACGTAACCGTCGATGCCGTCGTTTTGCGTCATGTGACCCACGTCGGCCTGATGGGGGTACAGACCGGTCAAAAGCGAGGCCCGGGAAGGACAGCAACGGGCCGTGTTGTAAAACTGTGTGTATCGCAGACCATTCGCTGCCAGTGAATCGAGATTAGGGGTTTGGACTTCCCCGCCGTAACACCCCAGGTCGGAGTAACCCATGTCGTCGTTTAGGATCAGAATAATATTAGGCTTTTTAATTTTATTCATTGTGTTTATTCCGTTTGTTATTGGTCTCTCGATAACATTTATTTATTCGGTGCCAGCGATGGTACAAAATTTATTACGGAGCAATCAATTAATCCGTATCGATGCCGGTATCGCCCTGGGATTTCATCCAGGCTTCCAGTTCGGAGCGCATCTCCCGAATGATTCCGGCGTATTTCGGATCATCGATAAGATTGTTGAGTTCATAGGGATCATTCTGTATATCGTAGAACTCAAACTCGGGACGATGTATATATCGTTCAACAATTTTGGCGGCGTGCTCATCTGTCTTCGCTTTTTCAACCCATGACATCCAGAGCTTATTCGACGGACGAGTGGCATATTTACCGTCATAAGGTTCCTTGTACAGCAAATTATGAATCAATTTATACTGTTTACTCCGTATGGAACGGATGGGGTAAGGCAGGCCTTCCGGGACATTCGCGTGCAGCCCAAAGGCATAATCACGGTGTTGGTCTGTTTTACCAAGGAGCACGTCGAGAAAACTGAATCCGTCAATATTCGCCGGTGGTTTTCCGCCGGCGGCATCAATCAATGTCGGCAGGATGTCTTCATATTGAACCAGAGCCCGGGTGGTGGTGTTTGGTTTGATTTTCCCGGGCCAGCGGGCCAGCATTCCGAATTTGGTTCCCGCGTCCCATTGCGTCCACTTATTACCCGGGAATTGGGCGCCCTGTTCGCTGGCAAAAATGAAGAGTGTATTATCGGCCAGTTTTTCTTCTTCCAGCAGGTTCATCACGTCGCCCACCTGCCGATCCAATTCGGTCAGTTCCGCCAGGTATTTTTGGTACGCGGAACGGGTTTCCGGTGTGTCAAGCCAATTGGGCGGCAATTTGAGCGAATCGGGCGGATACAATGAACGGTCACCTTCGGTCCAGGGCGCGTGGGGATAAACCGAAGCAATAACCAGGCAAAAAGGCTCTTCCGCATTGCGGGTCATAAATTCCTTTGAGCCGGTCAAATCATGGGGAGGCGTCTTTTGCATCACACAATTGCCCGGGAAACCGCCGACCGGTTCGAATGGAAACGATTCTTTGGGGGCAATGTGCCATTTCCCGGCCAATCCGACCCGGTAGCCCAAAGCGCGAAGATAATGAACGATACTTTTGGTCCCCGGTTTGACGGCGCTGTGATTCTTGTACCCGCCGCGTTTGATGGGATATATCCCGGTATAAAGGGAATGACGCGTGGGTGTACACATGGCCGTGGACCCGATGGCCTGTTCAAAGCGCACGCTTTGGGTGGCGAGATTATCGATATTCGGCGTGATGGCCTGTCCGCCGTAACAACCAAGATCATCCCAGTTGCAGTCGTCACCCAGCATGATTACGAAATTGGGTTTACGGGTATCGGCGGTAGCACAGCCGGTAAACAGTAACGGAGATGCGATAGCGCTCAGACCAAGCCCCATGCCCAACTTCTCCAGGAATTCACGTCTTTCCATTTTTTTAGTCCCCCGTACTAATTTTATTGTTTTATCTTGTTCGCACAAAAATAAGTGTGGTATCGGCAGCGGTGACTATAAAGTCGTCAAAAAATCATGTCGCTTCCAATCCGTTGGAATTGTGTTTCTATTTACTCTTGTTTTTCTTTTCTTCCCGTCTTTTTTTCCGAAGTTCCTGCAATTCGGTCCACGGCATTACGTCGCAGCGGGCAGCCCATTGTTCGTATAGTTCAGCCAATTCCCCGGCTGTTTCCGGGTGATCCTTGATGATATTGTTCGTTTCCGTACGGTCGGCTTCCATGTCATAGAGCTCCCATTCTCCCGGATATTTGCGAACCAATTTCCATTTGCCTTTCCGGATGGCTTTATTGCCTTCATGTTCCCAGTAAAGGACCTCCCGTTTATGGGGTTTATTCCTGAATGTTGGTTTCAGGCTGAAACCCTCCAGTGGTTTTATTTTGTATCCGTTATAGGTCTCGGGATATTCGACATTTGCCACATCAAGGAATGTCGCCATGACGTCCGGTAACTGCGCAGGCTGATACCGCAGTTCGTTTTTCGCGCGGATTCCGGCGGGCCAGTGGACGATAAAGGGGGTTGAAATTCCGCCTTCATGAATCCAGTGTTTGTACAGTCTGAAGGGGGTATTGGACACGTTTGCCCAGCCGATGCCGTAACTTTGATAGGTTTCCTCGCCCCCCGGCATTAAACCCGGGACATTACCGAATTGTATATCGCGCCCGTCACGCGTTTTCGCGGTGGCGATAATCGGGACCATCCAGTTCTTCCAGTGAGGTTTGACTATTTCGGCACAGCCGCCGTTATCCGCCAGGAAAACAATCAATGTATTTTCCCACTGCCCGGTGTCTTTCAGCGTTTGCAGGATGCGGCCGATGCCCTGGTCCATGCGGTCAATCTGGGCGGCGTAGACCTCCATTCGCCGGGCCTGCCATTCTTTATTTTCGGCTTCTTCCCAGGGCGGCACGCGTGAGTCGCGGGTTGTTAATTCCCAATCGTCGCGAAGGATACCCATGTCGATCATCCGTTGGCGGCGTTCCCGACGCAGTTGATCCCAGCCGGCATCAAAACGCCCCTTGTATTTGGCAATATCTTCCGGGAACGCGTGCAGGGGCCAATGGGGCGCGGTATAGGCGATGTATTGAAAGAAAGGTTGATCGGATTGCTTTTCCGCATGTTCACGAATCTGGCGGATCGATTCATTGGTAATAGCGTCAGTGAAATAGTAATCTTCGCCCTCCGGCATAATCCGTTCATTATTGCGCGTCAGTGTGCGGGGTTGATAATAATTTGCCGCTCCGGTAATGATACCATAATAGTCATCGAAACCACGTTTGTAAGGCCAGTTTTCCTTATTGCTTATTACCGAGCGGGCGACGTGCCATTTCCCGGTCATATACGTGGCATAGCCACCGTTCTTCAGCGCTTCGGCGATGGTTACCGCGTTGAAACTTAAGTTCCCGCGGTACCCGTCCAGTTGGTCGTCATCCATCATGTGGCCGACTCCCGCTTGTTGGGGGTATAAACCGGTCAGCAGCGAAGCCCGGGAGGGACAGCAACGGGCGGTATTGTAAAATTGGGTGTAGCGCAGACCATTCGCCGCCAATGAATCGAGGTTGGGAGTTTGGACCTCTCCGCCATAGCAGCCGAGATCGGAATACCCCATATCGTCGTTCAGAATTAACAGGATATTGGGCCTGTTTGCGTTTCGGAACAAACCGGCATTAACCAGTTCCGGAAAGAGAGCGGTGGCCGTGGCGGTTACGGCCAGATCTTTAATAAATTGGCGGCGGTTGATATTCATTTATTTCCTCGCGTGTAATTAAACCTGAAAATCATGGTTTGGTAATGGTTCATTCACCCCGTGATTTATTGATGTGGTGTCCAATAGTTACGACGATCTTTTTTAAAGACATATCTTCTTCTGGGATAGGGCAGGGGATCCTGGACACGCAGGATCCAGGTTAACAAATCTTCCAGTAACGACTGCCTGATTTCAGCCGATTCAGGATCATCAAATAAATTGTTCAATTCCACCGGATCGTCTTTCAGATTGTACAATTCTCCTTTGCCTTCCATGTTGAAGACCAGTTTCCAATTATCCCGGCGGACCATACGCATGGTTCCGCTCTGGGTCCAGGAATTCAGGCAATCAAAGCTGAACTCGTTGTTTAAGGCTCCTTCGTCCACCGGGTCGAGGTCGTCTTTTTCCGTGTAATTAAGTCCGCCGAAACCGTGCTCGGCATAGGCGCTGGAAAACTCGGTTTCCGGATATTTCTGTCCGGTGAGCAAGGGCCACAGGCTCCGACCCTGTACGCCGTCGGGAATTTCCACGTTCAGCGCCTCACAGATTGTCGGCATAATGTCGCAGATGTTCACGTGCGCTTCATGGGGAGTGTCCTTCGCGACGATACCGGGGCCGGTGAAAAAGAGAGGGATTCGGGTCAGACATTCCGGAAGGTCCGGCCCCTTACGGATCAACCCGTACTCGCCCGCGAAATCACCGTGATCCGAAAGAAAAACGATAATGGTATTATCGTAAAGGTCAGTTTCTTTAAGGAAAGTGACGAAGCGTTGTACCTGATCGTCGATCAGGCGCAACATCCCGTGGTAGTTCGCGCGGGCGCGATTGAGTTCAGCGGCATAATCGGGAACCGCCCGGTTCCAGACGCTCCTTAACCACTGCCAGCGGAACCCCTTTTTTGCCAACGCTTTTTCATCCGACCGGCAAGGGGGGAGTTGTTCGGGTGGGAACAGGGAATAATACGGTTCCGGCACTTGGTAAGGGTTGTGCGGTTCGGCGAAGGTCAGCCACAGGAAGAAAGGCGCTCCGGACAAGGA
The DNA here is from genome assembly GCA_027021785.1 of Fidelibacterota bacterium. Taxonomy (GTDB): domain Bacteria; phylum Fidelibacterota; class Marinisomatia; order Marinisomatales; family JAADGP01; genus JAADGP01. The sequence goes on from JALUTR010000226.1 coordinate 36,327, forward strand.
ATCGATCCATTCCCGGGCTTTGGTAACAGCCCGGTAAGGGCCCTGGCATTCGACCGGGAAAGGCGTCGGCTCAGGATATGTCCGGTGGTGAAGTGAGTGCAGGAATTCATCGAATTCCTTTTCCTGCTTGGTGCGGTTTTTACCGGAACCGCCTCCGTGATCGAAATGAGCGCAGAAGTCCAAACGGTCTTCGGTAAGGTGAGAGTGATTTTTCCCCGACATGCCGATTTTGTACCCCTGTTCTTTCAGGACGTCTATCAAATCCCGGGAATAGGTGGCATCTTCGATATTGTGGTTGGTTCGCACACGGGTGGCGCTGGGGTAGCGTCCGGTGAACATGCTGACGCGGGCGGGGGCGCAAACCGGCATACAGGTGTAAGCCCGGTTAAAATCGATGCCTGTACGGGCCAGGGAATCAAGGAAGGGGGTGGTATCTAACGGATATCCCTCCCGTGCCGATAAATCAGCCCGCTGCTGATCGGTCATTATGATGATGATATTTGGCTTGTTTCGCAAACGTTTCCTGGAGGGGAATTTATGAATATAATATGAACATTCTTGGTTGAATTTAATGTTATTTTTTTCATAGAAACCGGGAAATTACTAATTCACCGGCTGTTGCCTTTTCCGATTGCCGGATAAATTCTTTAGCCTGAATATTTCCCTGATGAATCGGGTTTTTCAACATCAGACACGAATTGCACGAATTTTCCCG
>JALUTR010000227.1 GCA_027021785.1 Fidelibacterota bacterium
AGATCCACCTTCTCCACAGTCCAGGGGTGCTCCAGGCCCAACAGGTGCTGGTACAGAGTCGTATCGCGCATGGTCCGCCTCCTTTCGGCGAACCACACTACCGCGATCTCTACCCACTAGAAACCCGAAAGAACCCGCCAAAAAGAGCGCAAGCCCGGTGACCAAGGGACTTTCCAGCTTCACGGTTAGCGGTACCTCATCAAAATGGAGCTTTGCCGCGCATTAATAAGTGGTTCATGTTGAGGCCGACACCAAGCATGCAGCCATATTGATTGCAAGTTGCTATATTATGATATTTTCATTGACATCATCCTCTTTTCATGTCAACTTGAAGCCAAAAAACTACACTCTACTATATTCATTTCGGACAAACAAACTACGCTCACCTCCAGATAAACAAGGGAACGAACCACAAAAAGATTCCAACAATGAAGGCAATCGACACAATCTTCTCAGGCATAACCAATAGTTTTCTGTATCTAGGAACAACCAACACAAAACCTGCAGCATACACATGAAACAGGATTAACGTATAAAACCAAAATCGTCTACCACCCCCAATCCTCGTAAACCTGGAAGAAGCCCATAACGCAAAGCTTAGATCGGCAACAAGCGGCACCATGATATATACAGACAAAAACCATTCCGGGACATTGGTGATCATACTGACATCCTAATTACACACCGTGTTTTGCATGGTGCAGGAGTAGTGCAGAAACCCAAGGGAAAGAGAAGCGGTCGGGGAAATTCCTATGTTGATATTGTTTCCGGTAGTGCTTGCAATTGGGCTGACAACGGCCCACCCGCTCGACATAAAGTGCTCTATATCCCAATAGCACGGGTACCCAGAGATCGTTCGAACGCCTTCAGAAGCAGCTCAAAAACCTATGAGCCCTGCAGGCTCCTTTCTTGTTGCTGCAATTGGACACTCACCCGCTCGATAAGATCTCTAGGATCCAAAACACCCTTTGGCGGCCTCAACGCGAACAAATTCGGACGGCTCCTGAACTCGACAACAACGCTACCCTCATCGATACGCTTAAATCTAATCTCTATAGTGTTCGACCAACAGCGCCAGAAGATCATACCCATTACTTTGTGTGGATATCTTACAACGAGCACTCTCCGAGCAGAATCTTGCTGCAGGATCGGCGTAGGCAGGCCTTGGATGAATTCAGCCGCCACACTATATGCTGCATCCACGTCCACTTTGAATGTCTTCTTATCTAACAAATGCGTCAGCATCACAAACAGCACCTTCAATCTAATTACACGAAATAATATTTTTACTACAAGTCAGCTGCAACCACCCGCCCCCAAGACCAAAACCAACCCCATAACTCACACTAGCATTCTTTGCGTGCTGGATTCCATGTCGACTATGCAAAGGATACGTACCCCCAACGCCTGCTATCCCGACACCACCAAAAATAATTCCTGTGCTTGATCGTCCACTAAACCCTTTCGTGTCATAGACGCCGGATATCCAAATACTGTCGATCGAAAAACCACCACCAAGCCCATAACCAACGCCGTAGCAACTAAGTAGCAATAGGCATGAATTTTTCTGCCCCCAACACGCCACGTTATACATACCACTAAAAGCCCCACCAAAAAACAGAGCACCACCGACTGTCACACCAACACCTGACCAATTTCCACTCGAACAACAGTCAAGTCCTAATATATCATAATTAACTAACGCATTGTTGGAGACAAACACATAACGTCCAAGCCCATTCATCCTAAACACTAAATATTCTTCATAGTTTGACATGGAATATACTTGGAGCAGACTGAATGCGTGTTCATGAAGCGGATCCCTCGTCACCCACCGCCCAAGCTCGGGAGAATAATACCGGTACCCGTAGTAGACGAGCCCCGTCTCGTCGTCGTGGTACTTGGTCGAGAACCGAAAGGGGTTGTCCGCCGGGCCGGTGGCGTAGGTGATATTGCCGTAGGGGTCGTACTCGTAGTGGGCAACTAC
>JALUTR010000228.1 GCA_027021785.1 Fidelibacterota bacterium
ATTGTACTATTTATACTGTTTTCCGTAACTGTCTTTTACGAATCAAAATCCCCGAACTTTATTCCCTGCGCCAGGGGTAACTCGGAACTCCAGTTAATCGTATTGGTTTGACGGCGCATGTACTGTTTCCAGGCATCCGAACCGGATTCCCGGCCGCCGCCGGTTTCCTTTTCGCCGCCGAAAGCGCCGCCGATTTCAGCCCCGGAGGTGCCGATGTTGATGTTGGCAATACCGCAGTCACTTCCCTCACAGGATAAAAACCGTTCGGCATGCAACAGGTTGGTTGTAAACATGGCAGAGGATAGCCCCTGTGGCACATTGTTGTGGATTTCCAACGCCTCGTCCAGGGTGTCATAAGGGATGATGTAGAGAATCGGCGCGAAGGTTTCGTTCTGAACAATTTCCCAGTCATTTTGCGCTTTCACGATTGTGGGTTCTACGAAATATCCTTTATTGTCAATGATATTTCCACCGTAAAGTATTTCACCGCCGGCCTTTTTTATTTCTACCAACGCCCGTTGATACACTTCAACGGCGGCGGCGTCCACCAACGGCCCCATCAAAGTGGTTTCGTCCAGTGGGTTCCCGATATTCACCTGTTTGTAAGCACTAATCAGACGGTTCACCAAGTCATCATAACGATCCTTTTGGACGATGATTCTACGGGTTGTGGTACACCGTTGTCCTGCCGTACCCACCGCGCCGAAAACAACGGCCGGGATGACCAATTTCATGTCGGCCGTTTCATCGACGATGATGGCGTTGTTTCCTCCCAATTCCAGGATGGTTTTGCCGAAACGACGGGCCACCGTTTCACTGACATGTCGTCCCATGGCGGTGGAACCGGTAAACGAAATGAGCGGCACCCGTTTGTCGTTGATCATGCGTTCTCCCACGGTTGATCCTCGGCCGACAACCAGGCTGAAAATGCCCGTATATCCCTCCTTCTCCAATAGATCATTACAAATATGTTGGACAGCAATCGCGGTCAGGGGTACGGTTGAGGACGGTTTCCAGATTACGGTGTCGCCGGCGATGGCGGCGATGAAGGCATTCCAGGCCCAGACGGCAACCGGAAAATTGAAGGCGGTGATAACACCCACCGGCCCTAACGGATGCCACTGTTCGTACATCCGGTGGTCCCGTCGTTCGGAATGCATCGTTTTCCCGTACAGCATTCGCGATTGTCCCACGGCAAAATCGGCAATGTCGATCATTTCCTGAACTTCGCCATCCCCCTCCGCTTTGATTTTGCCCATTTCCAGGGTGACCAGACTGCCCAGCAAATCTTTCTTTTCCCGCAGGGCATCACCCATCTTACGTACCAGTTGCCCCCGAACCGGCGCGGGCACTTTGCGCCATTCCTTGAAGGCCGCAACGGATTTCTTTACGACTCTCTCGTAGTCTTCCGTCGAACATTGATACACGGAGGCGATCACATCACCGGTGGCAGGATTGATTGATTCCAAGAGCCCTTCCGACTCCGTACGATACCATTCATCCGGTCCGGAACAAGCGCCGTAATTGATTGGTTCAATTCCCAGTTTTTTTAATAATGATTGTTGATCTGTCATAAATAATTCCTCATGATAATGTTGGAATTTCCCCTATTATGAAATTAGCGTTACAGAGCCACATAAGAAAGCATATGTACGACAACCGTCAATGGTCGTCGAATTATATTCCGATAGAAACTACCGGGATCGTCAAGCAAGGATGCTTGACGTACTTTTTTTGTGCGACAACCATCCCTGGCTACGTTACACTACGCCAGGTAAACACTGGTTGTCGGTATAGAATCATTTTCCGATTTCAATTAACTGTTGTCGCTAAGCAGTGCCCGGCGTAATAATACGTAGTCAGGATGCCTGACGCACTATTGTGCAACCCAGTTTTCCACTTTTAATTTTTTAATACGTTTAAATTCTTTTTCGTTGTTGGTGACGAGGGTTAAATCGCGGCTCAATGCCTGT
>JALUTR010000229.1 GCA_027021785.1 Fidelibacterota bacterium
ATGTGTTAAGGGCTATCGCCATACTGTTGCCGCTCACCACACCTGTCCATTGCCACATGGCAGTTAACGATGTCGTGCTCGTGTAACTCTCAAAATCATCAATGTCGCTAAATATGGGTCCGGTACTTACATAACCGGTAATATCATCCACCATAATGGATGATGAACCACTGTTCGCGGAAGTCCCACTTACTCCGGCTCCGATGAAAAAGGAAACAATTCTGTCAAGATTTTTAACTTTATCGCCGGAACCACCATCACCGTACCAAACGAAGTCACTTAACGGCGCTAATATATAGCCACCGTTAGGATCCAGACTACTAATCGGAATCGAATAAACCCATTTATCTCCACCGCTACCTTCATGTAAGCGAATCTGAAGATCATGTGGAGCACCGGTTTGAGTGGCCTTAACCCACAGTCTAACATCCGGGTAATTCACCCAATCCCAAAGACCGCCAAACCCGGCATATCCATAAGGGTCCGTACTGTTGGCAGGGAAACTGAATTCCACTCTTATTACCTTGCTGGTACCGGACGCACCGCCGGTATCATAAAAACGACTTAAAGTCCCTCCGTTCTTGCCACCATACCATTCCCATGTTTCCTGGAAATCAACAGCATCGGCATAATTCTCGAAATCATCTACAGCTTCATTCGCCGGTATAGCTACATTATTCGTAAGAAGGCCTGATACATCTGTCTCAAAACTTTGCCGTAATATATCTTTTTCATTATAGATTTTAACGAGAAGTTTTGTTGGGGTTACATCCACCTGGGTAAAGTTATAATCCCTGAATGCTCCAATACGATCATTAGGCCATGCCCACCAGAGGTTTTCACCCAGTCCTCCGGTCCCACCACCACCACTCATCACATATGTTACCCCGTTGACATAATGGGCCATATAGTTATGATGGTGACCACTTAAAACCAATTGCACACCATTATTCTCAAAAATGGTACTCCATCCCTGACTCTCAACATAACTCATATAGGTAGGCTTGTGGAAGAAAACTACCTTCCAGGGTTTATTTGTAGCCGCTAAATCTCTATTGAGCCAGGCTTTCATCGAATCATTATATGTTGCACTGTAATAATAAACCCCTTGGCGGCCTCCATTTTGTACTCTTTGAGTATTCAAACACACGAAATGAACGCTACCATAGTCGAAAGAGTAATAATCTTCCGTACCATCTTCGATACTATTGTTTTTCGGATGGTCAAAAAGATCATGGTAATTTTTGATATCCGTATCATAATTATCATCGGTCGTGGGGCCAGTTGTGGTAGGATTTGTGTAGGGCATATCGTGATTGCCAATTGTGCTGAAGGTAGGCGTATTCTTAAGTAATGGAGCCGCATTTGAGAAATAGAAATTATTATACTCCGATATTGCTCCTTCAGCAACTTTATCCCCACCATTTAGAACAACGTCAGGATTGTGTTGTATCATTGCGTTAACAACAGCTTTCTGGTATATATCGGTATCTGCATGACTGTCACTATAGAACAGAAAACGGAAATCGGCGTTAGATGCTGGAGCAGCCACGGCATAATACGTGGCATCATTGAAGCCAAAGCTACCATTATTACCATCCTGAAGATAGTAATACACTTTCTCTCCCGCACTCAAACCGGTAATTGTGGCGGTATGAACATAGACACCGGATTTATCCTGAAAAGCAACACTTGAAGCGCTATTAGGATAATCTCCTGCTGTACTTCCCCAGAAAACTTTACCGGTTGCTTCATTACTGCCCCACATAACCTTAACGCTGGTTTGGGTCACATTTTGCAAATAAGGATTGCGGACCAAGGGAACTGTTGTTGACGATTTCACGGTAAGATCATCCACCAGGAATGATGCCGAACTGGTTTGATTTGGAGTACCATCGTACTTGGAGAAAACAAAAATACTCCTTATATCATCCAAATCAAGAACACCATTATCCCTGGTGCCGCCAA
>JALUTR010000230.1 GCA_027021785.1 Fidelibacterota bacterium
ATGTTCGGTTGGTCGGCATAAATTTCTTCCAGGGGACGTTTGGGATCGCGTCTTTGCAAACTCGCAAATCGTTTTTTCACATTTTCAATTCGCTTTTGACTGGAAGACACATCAACAAAAGGCGAATCAATGTTGGTAATTGTCAGTTTAATAACACTTAAATATTTCCCTTGTTTACTGCTGGAATATTGGAACGGTCCGTTCGGCGGCTGTTCCTGCTGCGGACGTGTTCGTAATGTTCCGCGGCTTACGAAAATATAGTCAGCGTCTTTAAAAGCTTTACCGGCCGTCGCGTAATCCCTCCGTGGGGCATTTAACAAAACGACCAAAACATCAACCTCGTCACGCAGTTTTTCAATAAATGTCTGTCCGGCCTTGATATAATCATCCATCGTCAATTCGGTAATCCATTCGGGCACCAAATTGGTAACGCCAATTACTCCGATTCGAAACGGTCCCCGCTCAAGAATCACGTAAGGATCAAACACCAATTCGCCGGTTGCCTTATCCCTGATATTGGCGGAAATAAAGGGAATTCCGGTCGAAGCGACCAGGGATTCCAGGAATGGAAAACCGGCGGCAAACTCAAACCCACCGACATTCAGAGCGTCGCATCCGATCTCTTCGTAACCACGCAATAATTGCTGCGCTTTGTACTCCGCAATTTCACGCAACTCTTCACTTACGGCGCTGGTCGCAAACAGGGCGTCGCCCGCATCCAGTATGATCGGATTCGTTCCCTCTTCCTTTAGGGTCTTAATATATGTTGCTTTTCTAGGCAGACCGCCTAATGGGTTTCTCTTTCACCCACAGGGGTCAAATTGAGCGTGCACATTGGCTGTAACCACCATGGTAATCGTTCCCGGTGTATCCGCCGTTGAACACGTCCAACTAAATAAAAACAACAAGGTAATGACGTTTTTTAACACTGTTTTCATAAGCATCAAATTACGTGTTTGGTTAGGTTCCTGAAATAAAAATTATTTAAACAGACCAATCAATTCGTTTACCAACAAACCGGTCTTAAAATTTTCTCAACGATTTACTGCGGTTTTTGTTTCTGTGCCAATTCAACCAGTACGCCGCCCGTAGAGCGGGGATGAATAAATGCGATCAAATAGCCTTCCACCCCCCTCGTCGGCGTCTCATTGATAAGAGATATATCATTTTCTTTAAGTTCTTTTATTGCTGAAGTAATATCTTCCACCTCAAGGCATATATGATGTAATCCCGGTCCTCTTTTCGAAATATATTTGGCAATCGGAGAATTGGGATCGATTGCTTCCAGCAACTCGATTTTACCTTTCCCGGTATCGAATATCGCCGTTGAAACCCCCTGCTCGGCTACCGTCTCGGTAGCGGTGCGATCTATTTTTAATATATATTCCCAAAAAGCAGCCTTTTCATCAATACTGTGAACGGCAATGCCCACATGTTCAATACCTACTATTTTCATCTTAAGCCCTGTGACTGTTTCCCGGTTTCGTTTATTTCAATGCCCAACCCGGGTTTGTTTGGCAATACAATCCGTCCCCCCTTGATCATTACTCCTTGGTAAGGATCGTTATTGATCAGGAGATTTCCGTCGAGGTCGGCATAATCAACCAGCGGTGAAAGGTGGGCAGCGGCGGTAATGCCGATTGAGGATTCTACCATACAACCCAACATTATTTCAAGCTCATATTGACGAGCCATCTCAATCATTCTTTTTGCCTCTTCCAATCTTCCGCATTTCATCAGTTTAATATTGATCCCATGAAAAGCATGCGCGATTTCCGGAATTTGTCTGCTGAAGATACTGTTTTCGTCGGCAAATATTTTTAACGGAGATACTTTCTTTAACCGGGCGGTTTGTTCCACTTGATCGGCCGGCAACGGCTGTTCCACGAACTCCACATGGTAACCTGCCAGCCAATTACACATTTTAATTGCAGTTTCAAGGTCCCACCCTTCATTGGCGTCCACCCGTAATATTTTATCGGTCTCATTGCGGATCGCGCGAATGATTTCCTTATCCCGATCGGTGCCCAACTTGATTTTCAAAACAGCATAGGGCTCAGCTTCATCAATTTTTTGCGGGATCAGGTCAAGATCACCAATGGCGATCGTAAAGGACGTAAGCGGCGTTTGTTGCGGATCCGCTCCGAAGTATCGATATAATGGTTGCCCCTGTTTTTGCGTCCACCAGTCCAACAAAGCCATACTAAAAGCTGCTTCCAGGGCCCGATAGCCACCGGCGGCACGTTGTAATACTTCGGACATAACGCGGAGATCGGTTACCTGTGTAGGCAACGACAGTGGCTTCTCCAACTCCGTTATTATTTTTTCAACGCTCTCATTATAGCGTCGGGATGGGGCTGCCTCTCCCCGACCGATAATACCGTCTTGTTCGAGGTAAATGTAAACTACGTCATAATAAGTATGGGTGCCGCGGGAAATTCCAAACGGGTGAGTACATGTCAAACGATAGGTTGTATACGTCAAATCCATCAGGGCAATAACCGATCTATGTAATCTATGAGATTCCGGTTCCCGAATCGCACCAGGTCTGTCACGGGTAATTTTAATCGTTGTTCATAATCGGCAATTACCTGTAATGCCTCGGTTTCATTTAATTTGTGCGTCAATAAGTTCGCGCCGACGAAAACCACGTTCTTAAAAGGGGACATTAAATCACGATGTAATTTGATGACGGTGTTGATATCCACCATAGGGTAACCGGAAACATCCAGTTTTCTTCCCGGTTCATCCGCTATCAAAATATAATCGGGCATGGAACCGTGAAGCAATCCCAGGGTAACACCCGAATACAGCATATTCGTAATCGCCCCCTGCCCCTCAACTACAACCAGATCCACCCCTTTGGCCGCCTGATCAATAGCATATTCCATTTCCCCGGCCATAAAATCCGCCACAACCGCGTCAATCGGAACGCCGAAACCGCCCAACAATATTCCGGTTTGTCCTGTGCCGACAAAATTGACCTTGCGTCCTTTCGCTCTTAACCGCAGGGTTAATTCCCATGCCGTGGTCATCTTGCCCGTATCGCAATCGGTTCCGATCGTTAACAGCACAGGCACCTCCCGTTTCATCCAGGTTCCTTTGGGAAAGTGAGGTGGTTTCGGCGGCCGCCGCAAATCCACTAAGCGGACACCCCGGCTTTTAGCCAATTCGGAAATTTCCGCGTCATCGTTCAGGAATTCGTGCATCCCGCTGATAACGTCGCATCCGCTTTCTATGGCCGAAATGATTTCTTTTCGATACAATTCGGAAATGAATCCCCCCTGGGGAGCATTCCCCAAAACCAGTGTATCCGGGGAGAACGACCGTGCTTCCGCGAAGCTTTTTACAACCGGGATGTTTCCTCCGTAACCAATGACTTCCCGGGCCGTCAGCCCGGCTTTCTCCGGATCAATGACGGCTACCACTTCCTCCGGCTTATAGCGCAACAGCATATTCCCGGTTTTATTCAGAATGTAATCAAACGCTCCAGCCGACAGAATCACGTAAGCGGACATCGGTCTGAATACTGCTGGTTTCTATTTCCAGAAAGTTCTGCTGAACAGAACCATTACCGTGAAAATCTCAAGACGTCCCAATAACATACAAAACGAAAGCAGCCATTTCCCCGCGGCGGGCATCAGGGCATAATTTTCGGTGGGACCATACGCCCCAAAAGCAGGACCGATATTTCCCAAGGCCGACGCTGCGGCCCCAATGGCAGACTCCATATCAAGGTTCATTGCCGTAAGCATTAGTGTTGCAAATACGAAAATGGAAATATAAAAAAGAAAAAAACCAAGAGTATTGCGAATCACATCTTCGCTGATATACCGATCTCCGATCCGAATAGGAATAATCGCGCGGGCATGCAACAACCGACGGGTTTCCAAAGCAACGTACTTTAATATCAGAATCACGCGCACAACTTTCATTCCCCCGCCGGTGGAGCCCCCCATTCCCCCGATGAACATCAGGGCCAGGAGGATAAATTGGGCAATATACGGCCATAATTGGTAATCAGCAGTCCCATAACCGGTGGTTGTCAGAATTGACACGGTCTGGAACAATGAATCGCGAAAGTTTTTCTCCGACCAACTGCCCATCTCAGAACTGACGCTGATGAAGATTATAACCGTAACCCCTACAGCAATGCCCAAAAAATATCGAAATTCGCGGTCCCTGAAAATGGATTTGAAATCCCCGTTAATGGAACGGAAATGAAGCGAAAAATTCACGCCGGCGATAAACATGAAAAGAATAATGATGTAATGAATGGCCGGATTGCTGTAATAACCAATGCTGGCATTTTTGGTGGAAAAGCCGCCCGTTGGCATGGTAGTGAAGGCATGACACAGAGCATCGAACCAGTCCATACCGCTCAACCCCAACAATATCATTTCGGCCAGAGTAATCCCCAAATATACCATCCACAAATATTTTGCCGTTTCCCTTACCCGTGGTCGTATTTTATCAGCGACCGGGCCGGGAACTTCGGCCTTGAACAGTTGGACGCCCCCCACACCCAGTAAGGGAAGAATGGCAATGGAAAATACGACAATTCCCATTCCGCCGATCCACTGGATAAACGAACGCCAATACAATATGCCATGAGGCAGACTCTCGATTCCGTTGGGAAGATTCGGCAGGGTTACTGAACTGCCGATAATGGAGGCTCCAGTTGTCGTGACACCGGACATGGATTCGAAAAAGGCGTCGGTGAAGTTGGGGATTGCCCCGCTGATATAGAACGGCAAAGCCCCTGCTAAAGCCGTCAGAAGCCAGGAAAATGTAACGACCGCGAATCCATCTTTATTGGTCAATATCCGACTTTTGCGGGTAAAAATCCAAAGCGGCAATCCGATCAGGATGGCAATCAATGCCGACCATAGAAAGCCTGCCATATCATATTCCTTGTACCCCCAGGCAATACATGCCGGGACGAGCATGGAAATGCCAAGTACGGTCAGAAGGGCGCCCAATATATTGAGGATGGTTTTGGAGTTCATTAATCAGGCAACGAAAAGTTTACGCAACTTGGGCACAGCCCGCTGTTTAGCGAACACCAACACCGTATCTTCATCGGTCAACTGTGAACTCCCACGCGCAATGCTTAAGTGACCGTGATGATTAATTACGCCGACAATGCTGTCTTTCGGAAAATCCAACTCTGCCAACGATTTTTGGGTGACTTTACTGCCCGTTTCCGGGTTGAATTCCAACACTTCCACATCAATCTCATCGAAGGTAACCAACGCGGTTTCGGAAATATCGCTGCGAATTTCACGAATAATCGAGTTCACCGTTGACATATTTTTACTGATTACCGATCCTACGCCGATCTCCTGAATAATGGGCAGGTATTCGGTCGTCGTCACGTGAATAATGGTTTGCTTCACTCCCAGGTGGTGGGCCAGTAAACCGGATAACAAATTTGTCTGTTCACTCTGAGTTACGGCGATATAACTGTCGATTTCATGGATATTCTCTGATTTGAGCAATTCCACATCGGTCCCGTCGGCATTTATCACCATCGTTTTTTCAAGCTCATTGGCAATCTGGGCAGCCTTTTCCCGGCGTCGTTCGACCAATCTAACCGACATTTCATCCTGCAATTCCTCCGCCAGGGAACGACCGATTTTACTTCCTCCCAGGATCATTACGCGATTGGTTTTTTCACCTCTGGTCCCCAACATATTTAACAATAAATCCAAATTTTCCGTACGAACAATAAAATAGGCCATATCTCCCTGTTCGAATATAAAATCGGCCCAGGGAACAACCGTTTCACTATCTCGCAACACGGCGACAACACCGAATTTAAAACTTGGGTTTGACTCACAAATCTGATGAACCGATTTCCCTATTATTTTGCATTCCGGTTCCAGGCGGATGGCAATCATTCTCAGTCGACCGCCTTCAAAATCCACTACCTGGGCAGCGTACGGATGTCGTACCAGACGTACGATTTCCTGGCAGGCCTCTTTTTCGGGATGGATCACCAGGTCCACACCGAACTGTTCGGGACGAATGATCGATTCGCGCTGGGTATACTGCTGGTTCCGCAGGCGGGCAATGATTTTTTTCGCGCCCAACACGTGCGCTTGCTGGGAAGCAATCAGATTCACTTCATCCACACGCGTCAGCGCCAGCACATAATCGGCGCCTTCGATTTTCGCCCTTTTTAATATTCGCGGGCTGGCGCCGTTGCCTTCGACAACAATCACATCCAGATGTTCGGAAGCCCGACGACATTTTTCAGGATCAATATCCACTACGGTGATATCATGATTCTCCTGGCTTAAGGCCTTGGCAACATGAAACCCAACCTCACCGGCGCCAATAATTACAATCCGCATTTATCGTCCTTTCGCCTAATTAAAATCCTTTATTAATCTACAATGCCAAAATATTATTTTAACCCAAAATCGGATTATTCCGATTCGCGCCAAATTTTGGCTCCCAGGGAGCGGAATTTCTCTTCGATATTTTCATAACCACGGTCAATATGGTACACACGGCTGATATCGGTCCTCCCTTTCGCCAGTAAACCGCCAATAATGAGTGATGCGCTGGCTCGTATATCGGTGGACATTACCGGCGCGCCGATTAATTCTTTTTGCCCGCGAACAAATGCGACATTGTTCTCCACCTTAATGTTCGCCCCCAGGCGATTCAATTCCGGAACGTGCGAAAAACGGTCGTGATAAATGGTATCGGTCACTATCGAAGATCCGTCAGCGATGGACATCAAAGCGATCCACTGTGCCTGGAGATCCGTCGGGAAACCGGGATACACAGCGGTGGTGACATCCACCGGTAACACTTTTGAGGCTGATTTTACGGTAATCGCATCCTTGTTTATGGTTATTTTAGCCCCCGTTTCCTCAATCTTTTCGATCACGGCATTCAAATGCTCCGGTTTAACTCCACAAACACAGATTTCTCCCAGCGCGGCGCCGGCGATTAAAAAAGTCCCGGCTTCAATTCGGTCGGGAATGACTTCCACCGCTTGCGGTGTTAATTCATCGACACCATTGATAGTCAATTCATCGGTCCCGATGCCGTGGATTTCACCGCCCATTTTATTGAGCAATCTGCAAAGCTGAACAATTTCCGGTTCCCGGGCGGCATTTTCAATCACCGTCGTACCCTTGGCCGTTACCGCCGCCATGACGATATTCCCGGTCGCGCCGACACTGGGGATATCGAACCGAATCCGGTTCCCGACCAACCGTTTGGCACGGGCTATAATATATCCCCCTTCCAGAGTAACTTCAGCGCCCAACTTCTCGAGGCCTTTCAGATGGAAATCCACGGGACGTGGTCCCCACGCGCACCCGCCGGGCATGGAAACTTTGGCCAACCCGAAACGGCTTAATAACGGGCCCAATACGTAAAAGGAAGCGCGCATTGTTTTAACCAGTTCGTAAGGGGCAACCGGGTTATTAACCGACCGGGCGTCTATTGCCATTTCATCCTTTTCAAACCGGATTCGGGCTCCGACAATTTCCAGCAATCGCGCCATGGTCCGGGTATCCCGTAAATTGGGTACCCGTTTTACTTTTGTCACGCCGTCAACCAGCAACGCCGCCGCCATGATCGGTAAAACAGCATTTTTCGCGCCGCTGACTTTAACTTTTCCCTTCAAAGGGTTGCCACCAATGGTAATGATTTTATCCATGCGCCGCTTCAATAATGGTTTTTAATGAGTCAAATGAGTCCCGGCTAATTTGAGACCCGCTGAACAGTTGCGCAATCGTTTTAACGCGCTCATCGCGATCCAGGTATTTCACTTTAACCCTGGTTCCCGAACCCCTGATATGTTTGGTTACATGCAAATGACGGTTGGCCCGGGAAGCAATTTGCGGTAAATGGGTTATGCAAATCACCTGTTTACTTTGAGCAAGATTTATCAGGCTTTCCGCCACTTTCTCGGCCGCCAGGCCGGAAATCCCCGTGTCAATCTCATCAAAAATTAATGTTTTTACCGGGTCGCTTTTCTGAAAGACAGTCTTAATCGCCAACATGATACGGGAAATTTCACCGCCGGAAGCAATTTCAGTGAGGGGCTTTGGCTGCTCACCCGGATTGGCGCAGAGATAAAATTCCACCTGGTCGTAACCATTGCCGGTTGGCAATACGGCAGCATCTCCGCATTTCACGAAGGATTTATCGACCGCTTTTTGTGATATATGGATGGCAAATTCAGCCGACGGCATATTCAATCGTTGCATTTCCTTCTTCACGGCTTCGGCCAGTTGCCGGGCACGCGAAGTCCTGGTATCGTGCAAACGGTCGGCAAGTAGCTGGTAACGGGATTCCAGACGTTGAATCTCTTGCTCCAATTCATCAATCCTAACATCCAAATGCGAGAGATTTTTTAATTCGTCTTCAATATTTCGGAGCGTCAGCATCACCGCTTCCAGCGATCCCCCGTATTTTCGTTTTAGTCCCTCAATGGCCTGAAGCCGTTCCTCAATTTCCAACAAACGGGTTTTATCATGGTCGAGCGACTCGATATGTTCCAGCAATCCATTGGAAACATCCTGAATGGTGATGGTTACCGAATCCAGAGAATCCAGAAAAGGTTTTAGTCGCGAATCATACCGCGCCACATGTTCCAGGGAGCGTACGGCTTCCGATAATTGCATGTACAAGGACCGGTCCGATTCCGTCAATAAACGATTCAGGTTGCGAATTGTCTCAACCAATTCGTCAATATGGTTTAAGGTTCGGTGCTCATCTTCTAACTGATAATCTTCATCCGTTTGGGGGTTAACAGCCAATATTTCGCGCTGTTGAAACGTTAATAACTCCTGCCGTTCCCGTGCTGTTTTGAGTTCATTTTTTAATTGGTCGAGTTGTTGTTTGCTTTCCTTGTAGGCAGCAAATATTTTTCCGATTTCATCGACATCGGCCGTTAAATTACAATAACTATCCAGATAATAGACATGGTTACTCACATCCATAATTAATTGCTGTTCATGCTGACCATGGAAATCGACCAATTTCGTAACCGTCTGACGAAACAAAGGTTCCG
>JALUTR010000231.1 GCA_027021785.1 Fidelibacterota bacterium
TGTATAAGCGGCCATATCAAAGAAACCGTGTCCGGACAGGTTAAAGAGGATGGTTGTTTCTTTACCCTCTTCTTTTGCCTGCCGGGCATGCTTGATGGCGCCGTGGACGGCGTGATTGGATTCCGGTGCGGGAATGATGCCCTCGTTTCTGGCGAATATGATGGCTGATTCAAAGACCTCAACTTGTGTGTATGCTTCGGCGCCGATGAGTCCTTCCTTTACCAAGTGACATAATAACGGCGCATCGCCGTGGTAACGCAGACCGCCCGCGTGGATAGCCGGGGGGACAAAGCTGTGCCCGAGGGTGTACATGGGCATTAACGGTGTGAGTTGTGCCGTGTCACCAAAATCGTAACGGTATTCTCCTTTGGTGAGAGTTGGGCAGGACGCCGGTTCCGTGGCAATGAAATCAATCTGTTTACCGTTGATTTTATCTCTCATGAACGGAAAGGCAATCCCCGCGAAATTGGATCCGCCGCCAACACATCCGATAACTTTGTCGGGATAGTCACCATTCGCCTCCAACTGCTTGATTGCTTCCTGTCCGATGATTGTTTGATGCAAAAGGACATGATTCAGTACGCTGCCGAGTGAGTACTTTGTGTCCTCACGGGTGGCCGCATCTTCCACCGCTTCGGAAATCGCAATCCCCAAACTTCCCGGAGTATCGGGGATTTCCGCCAAAACAGCACGTCCTGCCTGAGTGTCGGAGCTGGGGCTGGCTACGATTTGAGCGCCATAACTTTCCATCAGCGCTTTCCGATAAGGCTTTTGTTCGAAACTGATCCGGACCATGTAAACCTTGCATTCCAGTCCGAATAAAGCTGCGGCGAAGGCCAGGGAACTGCCCCACTGGCCCGCACCGGTTTCCGTAGCAAGGCGTTTAATACCCTCCTGTTTATTGTAATAAGCCTGGGCCACCGCTGTGTTGGGTTTATGACTCCCCGTTGGGCTGACTCCTTCGTATTTATAGTAGATTTTGGCGGGTGTGCCTAATGCCTTTTCCAAACGGTGGGCCCGGATCAACGGCGTCGGCCTCCAGAGGGTCAGGGCTTCCAGAACCGGTTCCGGAATATCAATAAACCGGTCCTGACTTACTTCCTGTAGGATGAGCGACATAGGGAAGAGAGGTGACAAGTCATCGGGTCCTATCGGTTGACGAGTCCCCGGATGCAATGGTGGTGGCGGCGGGCTCGGTAAATCCGCAGCCACGTTATACCATTTTTTCGGCATTTCTGTTTCATTTAGTAATATTTTAGTCTGCTTCATCGGAAATTTCCCTTTCGTTTTATCGCAGCTTTAATAACCGGACTGGTTATAAAACCTTAATTGGGTTTCGTTTTGGAATTTGCCAGGATAATTTTATTGATTGCGCCAATAGACAAGAATAATAACGGTATTAGGCCCGTTCGGGCCATAACCAACGATGGCTTACATTTAAGAGGTCAGTTGTAATGATGTGGAATTTTGTATCCATAATTAGGGGAAAATTTGTGGGCAAAAAAGCAGCAAAGCAACGGTTTTTTAAATACGCGTAAAATTATATTCCTCATCTTGTTATCGTGTTGTGATTATAAGCGGTGAATTTCATATTTTTGTTGTACGTTTATTTTTACTACGTACTGTATTGAGGGGACTCATGCATAATAAATTCCCTTGCCACATGGAAAAATCAGTTGCAATTAAGATCGTTCGATCGTATAATTAACCTTGTTAATTATTAACGAGGTTAATTATCGTCTCCAATACAAATAGGACCGCCGAAAATTTTCAAATTCGCGCGAAAATATTTTATAAAATTCACGAACACAATTACCTGGAAAAAATTTCCGCTGAGCCGTTAACGCGTAATCGGGTTGCCATATCAAAAGTATTAATTAACACCGGGCCGCGAATGCTTCGCGGCCCGGCCGTTATTGCCACCGACCACCGTTCCGCTGTTTTCTCCTTATCATCGG
>JALUTR010000232.1 GCA_027021785.1 Fidelibacterota bacterium
AAGCAGGACGATGTCGTCGGAGGCGGTGATGAGGTTCGCCCCGGCGATTGGAAGAATGCCGGCGGCGCGGGCGTGCTGGACGAAACGGATGAATCCCCAGAGGCCGTTCACTTCGGTGAGCGCCAGATGGCTCATGCCCCATTTTCGCGCTTGCGCGATCAACTCCCGCTGGGAAGCGACCCCGCGCAGAGGCGAAAATTTGGAGTGAACATTGAGATGGGTGAACATATTTTTTCACGGGATTACGAAGAAATGATCGGTGGAACAGTTCCGCGTGTTTTTGCGGTTTCCGACAGGTTGTATTTGGGGGCGATTTTCAGCGCGGCGGCGGAATGGATGCTTCGGAAACCGTGTTTCCGGCGAATTTGGTCCAGCGCCCGGGAAAGAGACAGGTTCTTGACATCCGGAGTGAAAAAGATTTCCATCTGATGGGCAAAGGGCCTGAATCCGGCGGCATCGATGAGGATCGAACGGACACGGTTCCGGCGGTAGTTGGCCTTTTCGAAGAGCTCGTAACATACATGCGTTACTGTTGAATCGTCATTGGCGGGAAAAGCTCCGGTCCGGCTGCTTTTAAATCCGTCGGTATAATGAATTTCAAGTTTTACCCGCCGGGCGACCTGACGCCGCTGACGCAACTGGAAGGCTACCTGCTCCGCCAACGTTTTCACGACGACCCGTAAACCGGTTTCATCGTTGGTGTCCGTGGGCAGAACCGTCTGTTCCAGGATGTGATCGCGGAGCTTCGGGGGCCGCACGGCGGAGTTGTCCTGCCCCCGGGCCTCCCGGGTAAGCCGCCGGTGGAAAGGGCCGAATAATGTTTCCGCGTCCGCGGGAGACGCCGCCACTTGCTGGACGTGGTACACATGATTCAGGTACAGAAAACGGATGAGCTTTTTCACCGGCGGTTTGCGGGCGGTGGGGAGTACCGAAGTCTCCAGGGGAGACAGGAATTTTGCCTCCTTCCCGGAGACGACCTCATAAACACGTTCCGGAACAACGGCGGTGGAAATACTGCTGACCAGTTTGTTGGCGCTGATCCCCACAGTGCCAAGAATGTTGGTTCGTTCCGTGACGGTCCGGGTGATTGTGGCGCCTGCCTGCCGGAAACTGCGGTAAATGTTTTCCATGCCGGTCATGTCCAGGTAGAATTGTCCGAATCCGGCCGGCTCCACCACCGGGGTAAAAGAAGAAACAGTGGTGTAAATGTAGTGGTTGAGGCGCGCGTACAGCGAATGGTTGTAAGGGAGCAGCAAGGCGCTGTGACTCATTCTTCGTGCCCGGGAGACTTTCATTCCGGGGAACAGCCCTTCTTCCCGGGCTTCGGGCGACAGGGAAACGACGGTTCCGTCCTGGCGGTGGGAAGAAATGATCGCCACCGGACGGGTCCGGAGCGAGGCATCCAGCGCCCGTTCCGCCTGGAGCTCAAAATCTTTCAGCCGGAGGTGAAAAATCGACAAGTTATGCATATTGTTTAACACAAAGACACCAAGATCACGAAGGTTTATTATCGGTAGATCGTTAGCCTTTTTTACATAACCATTCGTTTGATTCCGTTTTTGATCAGGGGTACATTGAAGTTGATCAAGAAACCTAATCTCAGGTTGGCCAAGCGTAAATATGTCATTAATTGAGCTTCGTAGAGAGGAATTGTTTTTTCCACGGATTTGAGTTCCACGATGACCTTTTTCTCTACTAAGAGATCCAATCGTAATTGTGTTTTTAAAAGTGTATCATCGTAGTAGATCGGTACGGAAACCTGTGTATCCACGAGGAGAGACTTTTTCCGCAAGTCGTAAATCACACACTCTTCGTAGACCGCTTCAAGCAAACCCGGGCCTAATGTTTTGTGAACTTTGAAAGCCGTGTCCACGATTTCTTTTCCGATAATATTTATTTCGTGAGGTATTGGATCAAATTTCATGGCTTGAATCTCTCATCGAAAATTGTCCGGAATATATTGAACAACAGGGTTAGCCAATCCTTAGTGCCCTTGGTGACTTTGTGTTTAATCTTTTGATCAATATTCCCGGAAGGAGTAGAGGACCACGCCCTGGATGTGGAAATTGTCATTGCGGCTGACCTGAATCACGGGGTAGTCCGGGTTCCGGGGATGCAGTTCCACGCCGTTTGTCTTGGGGTAATAGCGTTTCAGGGTTGCTTCGCCGTTGATAAGCGCAACCACAACCTGTCCCGATTCGGCGGTCCGGGTTTTGCGGACAATGATGTAATCGCCGTCTTCAATGTGATCTTCGATCATGGAATAGCCTTTTACTTTGAGTACAAAGTTATCCGGGTGGGCGAAGGGCGTCGGCACATCCACGGATTCGGCATTTTCCAGGGCTTCGATGGGTTCGCCGGCGGCGATGAGTCCCAGCAACGGCAAGCGGGCCGGCGCAGTGGGTTCGCCGATGAGGGTCAGTGCCCGCTTGCCGTTGGGACCCTTGGAGCGGTCAAGGTACCCGTTGTGGGTGAGGGTTTTGACGTACCAGTTGACCGTCCCTAAAGAAGAAAATCCCAGCGCACTCATGATCTCTTCGTACGACGGCGCGTGACCGTTCCGCAGGGTATAACGCCGGACAAAGGTCAGAAAGCGCTGTTGTTTTGGTGTTAGTGACGTGCTCATAATATACTCGTAAGTTTCTCGTAAGTATTTTACATACTTTTTACTTCCAAAGCAAGAGATTTTGAAGTTTATGCTTTACCCCTTCTCCTATTTTGTCAGAACTTCACACCGTGGAAAGCGTACAAGACGCCTATGGAAGAAAGCCGAAGATATTTTAACCGTCGCCGCTATAGACGCAAAAGCAGGGAAGAATAATATGAAACCAATCGTTCTGATCGTTTTGGATGGTGTAGGCCACAATGAGAATCCGAGGGGAAATGCCGTTTTGGCCGCCCATACGCCCAATCTTGATTCTTACCGGGAACAATACCCGTGGACACTTTTGAAAGCATCCGGCGAAGCGGTTGGGTTGCCGGAAGGGTTCCAGGGATCCAGTGAAGTCGGTCACTTGAGTATGGGCGCCGGACGGATTATCGTTCAGGAATTGAAACGGATCAATGATCAATTAACGGATGGGACGCTGTTTCGGTCCGACCGTTGGAAATCTTTGATCCGGGACTGGAAGGCCAACAACTCGCAGTTGCATTTCATGGGTTTATTGCAGGACGAGGGTGTTCATGCCCATCAGGACCACCTGTTCAAGTTGATGGAACAGGCCCGCCGGGAGAACCCGGAAGGGAAAATCGTCATTCACCCGTTTCTGGACGGGCGGGACACACCGCCCCGAAGTTGCCTGGAGTATTTGCGTATTCTCCGCCGAAAAATGGAAGCTGTGGGGAATTGCACCGTCGGGACGATCATGGGACGCTACTACGGAATGGACCGGGGCAGAAATTGGGAGTTAACGGATCAAGCCTATTGTTGTATCGTTGACGCGGAGGGTCGCGCGGTGGACGATCCCGAGAGCGCCGTGAAAATATCCTATGAAAACGACAAGACGCCTTCCGGCGTGGAGATGGTCGACGAATATATTATTCCCCATGTGATCAATGGTTACACCGGTGTAGCGGACGGCGATTGTCTTGTCCACACCAATTACCGGCAGGATCGGGCCATTCAACTGTCCCGGGCGTTCGTCGACCCGGAATATCCCGGTAATTTGACCCGGAGGCCGAAAGTAACGTACCTTGGATTAACCCGCTATTATGACGAATTCGAGAATTATTTGCTGGCGGGGCTGGAGGAAGGCCCCGAAGGTCTTGATCGACTGGTCGGTGAAATCATCGCCGAGGCCGGTCTGCGACAGCTCAGGATCGCCGAAACCCAGAAGTTTCGTCATGTAACAAGTTTCTTCAACGGGAAATCCACCACACCCTATCCGAATGAAGACCAGGTGGAAATCAAGAGCACCCTTGATCCCTCCAGCTTTGCCGAGCATCCTGAAATGGAAGCGTACAAAGTAACGGCGGAGTTGCTGAAACGCCTGGAGGATAACCCTTATGCCTTTATCCTTGTAAACTACGCCAACGGCGATATGGTGGGCCACACCGGAAACTTCGAAGCGGCCAAAAAGGCGATCGAGGTGTTGGATGAATGTGTGGTCAGGATAGTGAACCGGATATTGGAATTGGACGGCCGCATTCTCCTCACGGCCGACCACGGCAATTCCGACCAGATGATCGATTACGAGACCGGTGAGACCCGTACCAGCCACTCAATCAATTCGGTGGAATTTATCTATATCGCGAAAGACGCGGGAGAGAAGAAACTCGTGCCGGAAGGGATCCTTCCGGATATCGGTCCTACGATTCTAAAATTAATGGAACTACCGATTCCAAAAGAAATGACAGCCAAAGTGTTGGTAGTTGATTGAACCCAAAATTTTCAATTGAAAAATTTGCCCTCCCCCGCATTCTACGGGATATTCGACGGGCCGATCCGCAGCGGTATTTTTTCAGGGGCGGTATTTGTCAAACCGTATTTTGCATGAACGATCTTTTCGGCCGGAATAACTACGCCGGCATGGCAACCAAAAGAACTCTTATCAAATTCTAATTATTATCCCAAAATATTTATCAGAGGTCTAACTCAAACATGCGGTCGCAGCGACTATGGCATTGGCCTGCGTCAACAGGTTTAAACCCATATTTTTCGTAGAGTGCAACTGCTCTTTTTAACACGCTGGCTGTTTCCAGAACCATTTTGTGGAAGCCGAGCTGCCGGCCTTTCCGAAGCATTCGTTCTAACAGAAATTTTCCCAGTCCTCTCCCACGGAATTCGGGGAGTAAGTACATCTTTCTTAACTCACAAATACCATTTTGTAAAGGGTACAAACCCACGCAACCGATGATTGCGCCTTCGGGAGTTTCCATGATTTCCAGCAAACCGCCTTTCCGGAAGTAGTTCTTTTCGATATCGCTTAAATCCCGATCAACACCCTGAGGATCGAATTGAAGATCGTACTCAGACAGGACCTTAATGATTAGTTCCATGATTATCTGTCGGTCATTGTTACGAGCCGGACGGATGACGACTTGGAAAGGGAGATTCATCAGAGATGTTTTTTTAAGAGAAGATGACGGCGGAGTTGGATCCGGGGAGTGAAAAACTGTCGGTAGACAAAAGCCAACACCAGGATATCAACGATAATTACGGTGGTTATCCACATGTACATGATCATAATCTGATAACGCACCGCGATGAGAGGGTCCACACCGGAGAGAATTTGACCGGTCATTACCCCGGGAAGTTGCACCAGTCCAACCATCATTAAGGAATTGATGTTCGGAATCAGGGCGGCGCGTATGGAATTTCTCAGCGGGTCCTGAACAGCCACCCTCGCCGGTGCGCCCAACGAAAGCAGCATTTCGATTTCCTGATCGCGGTGTTGTAATTCACCGATAAAACGATTTACCGTAAGCGTTGTGGAATTCAAAGCATTCCCGATTATCATTCCCGCAATGGGGATCATGGCATAGGGATAGTACCACGGTTGCACGTCAAGAATGAATTTCAGAATTATGCCCAGCACGATGAAAACCGTGAAAAACAACGATCCGGTTACGATCGCGAAATAATGCGGAATCCGAAATTCCTTTTCCCGGCGATAGCCCTCGAAACCGGCAATCAGGATCATCAGGGAAACCAGGGTTACCATAAACAGCCAATGGCGTTGCCGAAAGAAAAAGGTAAGGACGTATCCCATGCCGGCAAGCTGAATAAACGTACGGAGGGTGCCGATCAGGAGGGTTTTTTCCAGTCCGATCTTCCACCAACGGATGAGTCCTAAACTGATGGCGACGAGGATGAAAGATACCAGGACATCGGTCCAGGTGATTACGTAAAAAGACTGGCTCATGTTACTCCGCCGGCCAAAAAGGTTTTCACCGCTTCGGTGGACGGTTGCTCCAGGATGCCCGCGGCGCCTTCTTCAACGATTTTTCCCCCGATCAGGAAAGCGATGCGAGTGGTGTAATTGCTCAACAGTGAGTGGTCGTGGGAAACCATGATAATGGTAAGCCTTAATTTTTCGAATAATTGATGAACCAGGCGAAGGATATGTCGTGCCAGTTGCGGGTCAAGGTTGGCGGTAGGTTCATCCAGTAAAAGGACCTCCGGTTTATTGAGTAAAACACGCGCCAGGGCGACGCGTTGTTTTTCCCCGCCGGAAATGGTCTTTGTATCCTGATCGAGAATTGCGGGGGACAAACCAACCCGGCTGAGTACGGAGACCAATGTTTCCTCCGTCAGGTCGACCGATGGTTGTCCCCACCGCTGAG
Organism: Fidelibacterota bacterium; assembly: GCA_027021785.1. Lineage (GTDB taxonomy): Bacteria > Fidelibacterota > Marinisomatia > Marinisomatales > JAADGP01 > JAADGP01. The sequence continues at coordinate 6,286 of JALUTR010000232.1, forward strand.
TCAGACACAAATTATCCCGGACAGTGCCTCTGACCATTACCGGGTTTTGGAAAACCATCCCCACCCGTTTGCGCAATTCGGTCATGGGGTAACTGAACAACGGTTTCCCCAGGTATTCTATCGTTCCGCCGGTAGGCGAGTCTAGACCGTTGAAGAGCCTGAGAAGGGTTGATTTGCCGGCGCCGGACGGCCCCAGAATGGACAGGAAATCACCCGCCTCGATTCGCAGGGAAATATCATTCAACAGCGTTTTACCGGCGATCGATTTGGAAACCGATGTAAGCCGGAACAGGGGTTCCTTATTCATTAATGAAAAATAACCCTGTCGCGAGGGTGGAGTCTACCATCTTTTCGGAGAATGATTAAATAAGTCCCGGGCGTCGAAAAGCATTGGAAGGTTCAAAAGTCGTAGATCATTAAATTATCTTATGCGGCTTCCGACACGTTTCCCCGACATTCGCTACGCTTCGTCGGGATCTCCACTATGTTCCGACACGCATTCCGCCCGGCGGATTTCACGTTTCACGAGTAATGTTGATCGCGCCACATGGTAATAATATGTTTAAATATCACATCGTTAAGTAAGTCATATTCAGATCGCTTTGGCGGATGTAAATTCGCCCCGTGTTTTTTGCATGAAACAATCCTGTTTGAACAAATAAATAAAAAATTTAGGAGAAAATTGTGTCCGGAGATTTGATATTACCCCACGGGGGCGAATTGGTTGATTTATTGGTATCTGCTGAACGTGCTTCGGAACTGCACGATGAAAGCATTGATTATGTTTCCTGGACGTTGAATGATCGTCAGGTATGCGATTTGGAATTGTTGCTGAACGGAGGGTTTTCCCCGTTACGCGGTTTTATGAATAAGGCTGATTATGATTCGGTGGTTGACACCATGCGGCTTGCCAATGGTGTTTTGTGGCCGATGCCGATTACGCTTGATATTACCGGGGATGTTGCTTCCCGGTTATCATCAGGCGGCAAATTGGTTTTGCGCGATAAGGAAGGCTTCGCCCTGGCGGTCCTCACGGTGGAAGATGTGTGGCAACCGGATTTAAAAAACGAAGCCCAACAGGTTTTCGGTACCGCGGATGACACTCACCCGGCAGTGAATTATTTATTGAATTATTCGGGCCCTTTTTATGTGGGCGGAGAACTGGAGGGGATTTCCCTACCCAAGCACTACGATTACCAGCTTTTACGGCATACTCCCAAAGAGCTGAGGGAGCAGTTCATGAAACATGGGTGGGAACGGATTGTTGCTTTTCAGACGCGCAATCCGATGCATCGCGCGCATGTTGAACTGACCGTTCGAGCGGCGAACGAAGTCGAGGCCAACATTCTTATTCACCCCGTTGTCGGACTGACAAAACCGGGTGATGTGGACCACTATACCCGGGTTCGTTGCTATGAAAAGATATTGGACCGTTATCCGGTCGGGACCGCCATGTTGAGTCTGTTGCCGTTGGCAATGCGGATGGGGGGCCCCCGGGAGGCGTTGTGGCATGCCATCATCCGTAAAAATTACGGTTGCGGTTTCTTCATTGTCGGGCGCGATCATGCCAGTCCGGGGAGTGACAGCCGGGGCAACCCGTTCTATGGCCCGTACGATGCGCAGGACTTGCTGAAGCAGCACGAGGAAGAGCTGGGAATCAAGATGGTTCCCTTCCGCATGATGGTGTACGTTGAAGATCGTGCCGAATACGAGGCCATTGATGAAGTACCGGAGGGCGCGCGTGTTTTATCGATTTCCGGTACCGAACTCCGCCGCCGTCTTGATAAAGGATTGGAAATCCCGGAGTGGTTTTCCTTTCCCGAAGTGGTGGAGGAATTGCGTCGGGCTCGTCCGCCCCTTAACAAGCGCGGGTTCACCATCTTTTTCACCGGCCTCTCGGGATCGGGTAAATCGACGTTGGCGAAAGGCTTGTTGGTGAAGTTGCTGGAAGACGGCCGCCGGCCGGTTACCTTGCTGGACGGTGATATTGTTCGTACGCATTTGTCCAGCGAATTGGGGTTTTCCCGGGAACATCGATCCATTAATGTCCGGCGGATCGGTTTTGTTGCCAGCGAAATTACCAAAAACGGCGGCATCGCCATTTGCGCGCCGATTGCGCCGTACAAGGCGGATCGCCGGTTCAACCGGGAACTGATTTCCGGCTACGGCGGGTATATCGAAGTCCATGTCAGTACGCCGTTGGAAGTTTGCGAAGAACGGGACGTGAAAGGTTTGTATGCCAAAGCCCGTCAGGGAATCATAAAACAGTTTACCGGAATCGATGATCCCTATGAACCGCCGGAGAACCCGGAGATCGTGATCGACTCAAGCACAACCGAACCGGAAATCCTGGTACAGGATATTCTCCTGAAGGTAGAACAGATGGGGTATTTATAAGACCCAAGATCCAAGAGCCAAGATCCAAATTCCAAAAACCGGGAAACGCGCGTACGGTGGATTGGTGGAATCATCTATTCGGGTGAACAAAACAATAAAACTTGAATGTAAGAAAGTATTGATTTGAGTTGCCGACCGGGAAAACCGGTTAGAAAAGAAATTGAAACAGGAAGCGTTACAGTATGAAAAGAAGCTTACGGAGTTTCCGCGGCGGCCAGTTCTTTGAGACGATCAAGGGTGTAAATACCCGAATCGTGGCCATCTTTCCAGATGGGGCGCAAGGCATAATAACCGATGACTTCCAGGCCTGACAGCAGG
>JALUTR010000233.1 GCA_027021785.1 Fidelibacterota bacterium
AATGCCGGGTTCGGGGCGTAACCTACGAACGTGTTTCCGACTCGGATTTGCTTGGTATCTACAGCACCATCGAGCAGAACAACATGGATGTCGTCCTGCTTGAGAAAGCGCCCAAAATAGCCATTTATACCCCTCCCAACAAACAACCGTGGGATGATGCCGTCACCCTGGCGTTAACATATGCCGAAGTGCCTTACGAAACTTTATGGGACGAGCAAGTACTGCAGGGGGGGCTTGAAAAGTACGACTGGCTGCACCTGCACCATGAGGATTTCACCGGCCAATACGGGAAATTTTACCGGAATTATCACAACGCCCCCTGGTACATCCAGCAGAAACAACAATTCGAGGCCCTGGCCCGCAAACTGGGCTACGTTTCCGTCCATGAAGAAAAAAAGGCGGTTGCCCGCACGATAAAGGAATACGTTCGCCAGGGAGGGTTCCTTTTCGCCATGTGTTCGGCCACGGATTCGTACGATATCGCCCTGGCGGAAGAGGGAGTCGATGCCGTTGCCGCCGTGTTTGACGGAACTCCGGTTGACCCGCAGGTGCAGAAAAAACTGGATTACAGCAAGACTTTAGCCTTCACCGATTTCACGATTATCACCGACCCGATGATTTACGAATATTCGGATATTGATGATCCGCCCAGTAACAATCCGGTGGCCCGGGGCGCCGAGGCCGATTACTTCACCCTGTTCGAATTCTCCGCCAAATACGATCCCGTTCCCGCGATGCTCACCCAGAATCACGTAGGAGCCATCAAGGGTTTTATGGGACAAACAACCGGTTTTCACCGCAGCAAGATTAAAAAACACATCATTATAATGGGCGAAGACCCGGCCTCCGACCAGGTAAAATACCTGCACGGGAACTTCGGCCAGGGAACCTTCACGTTTTTAGGCGGACACGACCCGGAAGATTACCAGCATTTCGTGGGGGATCCACCGACCGACCTTTCGCTCCACCGCAATTCGCCCGGTTACCGGTTGATCCTGAATAACGTCCTTTTCCCCGCGGCCCGGAAAAAAGAACGGAAAACGTAGTGCGCGGCAAGAGATAAAACGCGAAGAACAAAGGATCGGGAGCGATGGAGTTGGAAATCAAAGAGCGGCGCCTGAAGGACGCGTTCCCCCTTTCCCTGCGAATCCCGGAATTCGAAAGGCCGTACCCGGAAAAAGAATACCACCGGCGGCTGACGGGAGTAAACCATTTAATATTGGTTGCCTATCTTGACGGAAAACCGGCGGGCTTCAAAATCGGGTACGAACGGGATGCGGACGGTTCCTTTTACAGTTGGATGGGGGGCGTGCCGCCCGTCTTCCGGGGCAGGGACATTGCCCGTCGGCTGGCCCGGTACCAGGAAACCTGGGCCCGGGAACGGGGCTACCGGTCCATTCGCCTGAAAACGCGCAACAAGCATAAGGCCATGCTGCGTTTTGCCCTGGGGGACGGCTTTCGGATTACCGGCTTCATCCCCAAAAACCCTCCGGATGAATCCCGAATCATCCTGGAGAAAACATTACAATGAGACAAACTTTCTCCTTAATTTTTCGAGCGGAATGAAAGCAACCAAGATAAATGGATTAACATCATGAATATACTCCGGATACGAACTTCCTCCCGTGTTGACTTCGTCGATATTACTTCCCAGGTACAAGCCGCCGTAGCCGCATCCCGGACGAAAGACGGCGTCGTTGTGGTTTACGTTCCCCACACCACCTGCGGAATTACCATTAACGAACACGCCGACCCGGATGTGGTTCGGGATATACAATACCAATTGGCCAATCTTGTCCCCTACCAAAAAGGGTATCATCACATGGAAGGAAACGCCGACAGTCACATCAAAACCAGCATGGTCGGCTCATCCGAAACCGTCATTATTGAAGACGGTCGCCTGGTTTTGGGTACCTGGCAGGGAATCTTT
>JALUTR010000234.1 GCA_027021785.1 Fidelibacterota bacterium
AAGGCCAGGGCTCCGAAAGCGCCGTGCGTCGAAGTGTGGGAATCACCGCAGACGATCGTCATCCCCGGCAAGGTCGCACCCTGTTCGGGACTGACAATATGAATAATGCCCTGCCGCGGATCATCGATCCCGAATTCGGTTATGTCGAATTCACGACAATTTTGGTCCAACGTCTCAATTTGCAAACGCGCGACCGGATCGGGGATATCGTCGCGGGGACGGGTGGTCGGAACATTATGGTCGCAGACCGCGAGATTGGCTTCCACCCGCCAGGGTGTTCGACCGGTGATACGTAAACCTTCAAAAGCCTGGGGGGAAGTCACTTCGTGCAGCAAATGACGATCAATATACAATAACGCCACGCCGTCACCATCTTCCCGTACCACGTGCGCGTCCCAAAGCTTGTCGTAAAGTGTTTTACCCATTATCAATACCTGTCTCTACGGTGTTTCCACCATTGCATAACGTTCATTTTCATCCATGTGGAGTCTCTGCGCTTTTAAAGCCTGCAAATAGGCCACCGTACTGGCTTCAATAATATCCGTGGAAATCCCTTTCCCGACAAAAGAACGGTCTCCTTTGCGTATTCGAACCAATACTTCGCCCTGCGCTTTTCTGCCGATGGTGATTGACCTGACCTGATAGGATTCGATATGCGCCTTGGTTTGCAGGGCGCGGTCGATGGCATTGAAACAGGCATCCACGGGGCCGTCCCCCGTCGCGGATTCCTGCACAATTTCATCATTAATCCTGATCCGAACCGTGGCTGTGGGGATTGTATTGGTGCCCAGATTTACGTGCAGATAATCCAATTTGTAATAATCGTCCTGCCCGAGAATCGTATCGCCCATCAAAACCCGCAAATCGTCATCAAACACTTCCTTTTTCTTATCGGCAAGCTGGACAAACTCTTCATAAACACGATCCAATTCTTCTTTGCTCAAGTCCCCGTAGCCCAATTCTTTCAACCGCGAGAGCAATCCATGACGACCCGAATGCCGCCCCAACACGATTTTAGTCCGCGGCACGCCTACCGATTCGGGTGTCATTATTTCGTAGGTCTGTTTGAGTTTGAGTACCCCGTCCTGGTGAATTCCGGCTTCATGGGCAAAGGCATTTTCACCGACGATGGCTTTGTTCGGCTGTACAATCATCCCGGTGAAGCCCGATACCATTTTGCTCGTGTTGTATATTTCCTCCGTGCGGATACCGGTGTAATACTCCCAGATATCCCGGCGTACTTTTATGGCCATCACCACCTCTTCAAGCGAGGCGTTTCCGGCTCGTTCTCCGATACCGTTAATAGTGCATTCAATCTGCCGGGCCCCGTTTTCAATGGCGCTTAATGAATTCGCCACAGCCAGGCCCAGGTCGTTGTGACAGTGAACACTGATAACGGCCCGGTCGATATTCGGCACCCGCTTTTTCAGTTGCGCGATCTTGGCCCCGAACTCGGAGGGCAACGTGTAACCGGTAGTATCCGGGATATTCACCGTGGTGGCCCCGGCTTCGATTACCGCTTCCACAACTTCGACCAAATATTCAATATCCGTCCTGCCGGCGTCTTCGGGTGAAAATTCCACGTCATCGGTAAACGTTTTGGCGTACGCCACCGCGTCGCAGGCCATTTTCAATATTGTATTGCGTTTTTCTTTGAGTGTTTTACCATAGCGACTGGACCCGAATTTTCCTGTCAGGTGGATATCCGAGGTGCCCACAAACGTATGGATCCGGAAATCCTCCGTGCCGTTCAGGGCATCGAAAGCGACTTTTATATCCTTTTCCGCGGCCCTGGCCAATCCGGCAATAGTCACCGCCACTTCATTGGCGACCCTTTTCACGGCTTCGAATTGCATTGGTGAGGAAACCGGGAAGCCGGCTTCGATTACGTCCACATTCAATTTTTCCAACTGGCGGGCTATTTCCACCTTCTCAAAAACGTTCAACGAAGCTCCCGGGGATTGCTCGCCGTCGCGTAAGGTCGTATCGAAAATGATTATTCTTTCACTCATATCTCTTCCCCTTTAAGATGTCGTTAATTCCACGCCGGTTTTTTCTTCATAAACCCGGGAAAAGGCATCGATTATTTTATCTTTCATCTCAGTGGTTGAAAGCACTTTTGACTCCGGCGTGGCAATATCTTCGGTACGATATCCCGCGGCCAGTATATTGTCTATGGCCTGGTCCAGCAATTTTGCCGCTTCGGTCATATCAAAGGAATAGGCAAGCATCATGGCAACCGAGCCGACCATGGCAATCGGATTGGCCTTGTTCTGGCCGGTAATGTCCGGCGCGCTGCCATGAACCGGTTCATACAAAGCGTGTTTTTCGCCCATGCTGGCCGATGGCAACATTCCCAGGCTTCCGGTAATCATGGCGGCGATATCGCTGATTATGTCACCAAACATGTTTTGCGTAAGAATAACGTCAAACCGGCGCGGATTCCGTACCAGTTGCATAGCGGCATTATCAACGTACATATCTTCCAGGGTAACGCCGGGATAGTCCGCGTGAATGGTATGAACGATTTCTTTCCAAAACTGGGAACTGTCCAGCACGTTGGATTTGTGAACCGAGGTGACATGACTTCGTCTTTTTAAAGCCAGTTCGAACGCCACTCTTGCAATTCGCTCTACTTCCGGCCGGGTATACACGAGCGTATTCCAACCCCGTTCTTCGTCATATCCGCGCGGAGTTCCGAAATAGATTCCGCCCGTTAATTCACGGACGATCATTATGTCGGTATCGCTGATTACCTCGGCTTTCAGGGAAGAGGCGTCTACCAGCGCCGGATAAATCTTTGCCGGTCGTAAATTCGAGAACAACCCCAACGCTTCCCGCAATTTTAACAGCGCCTTCTCCGGTTTCTGATCGTGGGGAAGATCATCGTATTGCGGCGCCCCGATCGCTCCTAAGAGTACGGCATCGGATTCCGCACAGGACTGTAAGGTGTCATCGGTAATCGGCGCGCCGTGCTTATCAATGGAGCAACCACCCACCAACTTTTCGGTAAAATCAAAATCAACATCGTACAGACCGGCGACGTGATTCAAAACCGAAACGGCGGCGTCCATTATCTCGGGGCCGATGCCGTCACCGGGTAAGATTGTTATTTTATATCCCATGGCAATCTCTGCAACTGAAGGGTTACGTAATGAACGCTGTGTTCTATGACAACCATCTCATCATCTTTCGCAGTTTGGAACCAACTTTTTCAATGGGATGATTCCGGTTCTCTTCCCGTAATTTTTCCATCAGGGGTTGGCCGTTTTCATTTTCCCGAATCCATTCCTTAGCGAATTCCCCGTCCTGAATTTCGGTCAATATTTTCTTCATTTCCTTCCGTGTTTCCTGGGTAATGATCCGGCTTCCGCGGGTCATCCCGCCATATTCCGCCGTGTCGCTGACCGAATAATTCATCCGCGCCAAACCGCCTTCATAATAGAGGTCCACGATTAACTTTAACTCGTGCATACACTCAAAAAAGGCTAATTCCGGCGGATAACCTGCTTCCGTTAAAGTCTCGAATCCGGCCTTGATTAATTCGGCGGATCCGCCGCATAAAACAGCCTGTTCACCAAACAAATCGGTTTCGGTTTCATCCTTAAAGGTTGTTTCCAGTGCACCTGCCCTGGTTCCTCCGATCCCTTTCGCCCAGGCCAGGGCCAATTCTTTTGTATTGCCCGAAGGATCCTGATAAACGGCGATTAAGCAGGGTACCCCGGTGCCTTCCAGATATGTTCGGCGAACAAGGTGCCCGGGACTTTTCGGGGCAACCATCATCACGTTAACATCTTCGGGAGGAATGATTTGCTTATAATGAATGTTAAATCCATGCCCGAAAGCAAGCAGATCGCCCGCTTTCATGTACGGCGCAATTTCTTCTTCATAAACTTTTTTCTGGGTCTGATCGGGAATCAATATCATGACGATATCGCCCCACTCGGCTGCTTCTGAAACCGTTTTTACGGGTAAACCCGCTTCTTCCGCTTTTGCCCGGGATGCGCTCGTGGATTTCAATCCCACGCAAACATTCATCCCGCTGTCTTTCAAATTCAGGGCATGGGCATGCCCCTGACTTCCATAACCGATAACGGATATTTTCCGGTTTTTCAATACCGCCAGATCGGCATCCTCATCGTAATAGACGTTAACCATGAATATCTCCTTTCCTTAATAAAGGTAATTGTTTACTTGTTCCGTGGCCCGGGAAGAGTCCGTCCCTTTCCCCACCACGCCGTTTTTTATCTCCGACCCATTGTCTCCGCGGGTTATGGCAATTTTGCCCGAGCGAACGATCTCCAATATCCCGTACGGTCTTAATATGTCAATCGTTGCTTGTATTTTCCCCACCCCTTCCGTGACTTCCAGGATCATTGACCGTTCGCCTTCATCCACAATCCGGGCGTTGCGCTCCCTGGCAATATTTTTCAACTCCTCCCTATTCGCGGCGTTTACTTGCAATTTGATCAAAACATTTTCACGGATAACGGTCGGTACATTGGTTACATCTTCCACTTCAATGACATTGATCAATTTCAACAGGTTGTTACACACCAGGTTTTGACGAATGGAATCATTCTCATCGGTAACAATCGTCAGGCGACTGACGCCCGGGGTTTCACAGGGACCGACCGCCAAACTTTTGATATTGTAATTACGTCGCCGGAACAAGCTTACAATCCTATTCAGGACCCCTGGTTTATCCTCGACTAAGGCTATGATTGTATGTTGCATAGGTACTATCCCTTTCTAATTATCCTTTGCATCGGATTGCGCGTGTGGTCTACGAACCATTTCATGAAGCGGTTCCCCGGCCGGGACCATCGGATACACCGTGTCGTGCTTTTCCACCACGAACTCGATTAACACCGGTCCCTGGTGCGCCTGAGCTTTCCGCATGGTCGGAATAATATCCTCGACCTTATCAACGCGATAACCCGGCATCCGGTATGCCTCCGCCACCTTGACGAAATCCGGGCTGTAGATCGGCGTTTCCACGTATCGCGCATTATAAAACAGTTGCTGCCACTGCCGCACCATCCCCAGGTAACCGTTGTTGATGATCGCAATCTTGATGTTTGCGTTTTCCTGCACGGCCGTTGCCAGTTCCGAAATCGTCATCTGAATACCACCATCGCCGACGACCACCCAGATTTCCCTGTCTTTAACCGCAAAGCTTGTGCCAATCGCCGCCGGCAGACTGAATCCCATCGTACCCAATCCGCCGGAAGTTATGTGTGTATGGGGCTCATCGTGACCATAATACTGTGCTTCTATCATCTGGTTCTGCCCCACGTCCGACACGACTACGGCTTTTCCCTTCGTGCCTTCCCAAATTTTATTGATAACCTGGGCCCCGATTAAAACATCCGTTTTTTTATTCAGGATATCCCGCCGGTCGGCATCCTTTTCCCATTCCTTGATTTTCCGGGTCCAGTACGCGTGTTTGCGGGCCTTGACCCCGGGAATAATTTGCCGCAGAACAACCGCCAGGTCGGCGTTTATTGCCAGATCGACCTTTATGTTTTTATTCAGTTCGACCGCGTCGATATCAATGTGTATCTTTTTCGATTTCGGTGAATACGTACTCACTTTTCCGATGACCCGATCGTCGAACCGCATTCCGCAGGCAATTAACAAATCGGCGTTTTGAACGGCGTGATTGGCCTGCGCCTTTCCGTGCATGCCCATCATTCCCAGATTCAACGGATGCTGATCGGGAATACTGCCGATTCCCAACAGGGTCGTGGCAACCGGTATGTTTCCTTTTTCCGCCAATTCACGAACCTGATTCGATGTCCCGGAAATCAGTACGCCGTGTCCAGCCAGTATGACCGGTCGTTTCGCCTCGTTGATCAGTTCCAATGCCTTTGACACCTGTTCCCCGGTTGCTCTTCGGGGAGGATGATATCCCGGCAGTATGATGGGATTGGTCGGATACACAAATTCGGTCTTGGCGTTTTGAATGTCCTTGGGGATATCAATCAATACCGGTCCCGGCCGCCCGGTGCGGGCGATAAAAAACGCTTCCCGGATACTGGACGCAAGATCACGAATATCGCTGACGAGATAGCTGTGTTTCGTTACCGGAAGGGTTGCGCCGGTGATGTCGGTCTCCTGGAACGCATCGGTGCCGATTACGCTTGTGGGTACCTGGCCGGTAACGCAAACGATCGGGGACGAATCCATCATGGCCGTCGCCAGCCCGGTTATCATATTCGTTGCTCCGGGTCCGGATGTGGCCATGGCCACCCCGACTTTACCGCTGGCGCGGGCGAAACCGTCAGCCATGTGTGTCGCGCCCTGTTCATGTCGCGTAAGAACGTGACGAACCTTATCCTGATACCTGGTAAGGGCATCATAGATCGGTAAGGTATACCCCCCGGGGTATCCGAAGACAACTTCAACCCCTTCCCGTATTAAACATTCCCAAAATATTTCGGCGCCTGTCATTTCTTTATTTTCTTTTCCCATTTTCACCTCGCTAATAACCTGAATGGTGTCAACTTCATTTCAAGATGGCACCCGTGTTTGCTGATGTAACCATTTTTGAATATCTTGCTAAATAGCCTTTTTTAATTTTTAATTCAAAGGGCGGCATTTGTTGTAACCGGGCGGCCAATTCCTCATCGCTCAATTCAACCGTCAATTTTTTATTAGGAATATCGATATGAATAATGTCACCATTTTGCAAAGCCGCGATCGGCCCTCGTTCGGCTGCTTCCGGAGATATATGACCAATACACGCGCCGCGCGTTCCCCCGGAGAATCTTCCGTCCGTGATTAAAGCCACCTTGTCTCCCAGCCCCATCCCCACAACGGCACTGGTGGGCGACAGCATCTCGGGCATACCCGGCCCACCTTTGGGACCCTCATAACGGATCACGATCACGTCCCCCGGTTGGATTTCCCCGTTCAGGATCCCCGTTATCGCTTCTTCCTGAGATTCGTAGATTCGGGCCGGTCCGGAATGCACCATCATTTTCCGGTCGACAGCTCCGGTTTTAACAACTGATCCTTTCGGCGCCAGGTTCCCGAACAAAATAGACAAGCCGCCTTCCGGCATATAGGGATTATCGATCGGGCGAATTACTTCCCGGTCGGAAATGCTTGCGTTGGCAATATTTTGCCCCAGGGTTTGCCCGGTTACCGTCGGCCGCGATAGATCCAATAAGCCCTCGATTTTCGCAAGTTCGCCAAGGATTGCCGGTATTCCTCCCGCCGCATCCACATCCTCCATGTGGACCCGTTTGGTGGCCGGACTCACTTTGCAGATATAAGGAACTTTTTTCGCTAAGCGATTCAATTCTTCCAAATCAAAATCAACCTCCGCTTCATTGGCAATTGCCAGGAGGTGTAAGACGGTATTGGTGCTGCCGCCCATGGCCATATCCAGGGCAAACGCATTCAGAAGGGTGGCCTTGGTAATAATATCGCGCGGTTTCAGGTCGTTGTTCACCAATTCCATTATTTTTTTACCGGCTTCCCGAACAAGACCACGGCGCGCCTCATCAACAGCTAAAATAGTCCCGTTACCGGGAAGCGCCAAACCGATCGCTTCAAGTAAACAATTCATGGAATTGGCCGTAAACATTCCGGAACAGGATCCACAAGTCGGGCACCCGTAATCCTCAAGTTCCTGTAACTGACTTCTGTCGATTACTCCCTTTTTATAGAAACCGACACCTTCAAATACGGAAATTAAATCAACCTTTTCGCCGGAAGGGGAAATACCGGCTTTCATCGGTCCGCCGGACACAAAAATCGTGGGAATATTCAATCGCACCGCCGCCATCAGCATTCCCGGAACAATCTTGTCGCAATTGGTAATGCAAACCAGACCGTCAAGGCAATGAGCTTCGGCAACCGTCTCGATACTATCGGCAATCAATTCCCGGCTGGGCAATGAATAGCGCATTCCCAGGTGACCCATCGCGATGCCGTCATCCACGCCAATCGTGTTAAATTCAAACGGAACACCTTGCGCTTCCCGTACCGCTTCCTTGGCCAGGCGACCGAATTCCTGCAAATGTACATGACCGGGAATCAGGTCGATATAGGAATTGGCGATTCCTATGAACGGTTTTTGAAAATCCTTTTCGTCACGTATTACCCCCGTAGCTTTAAGCAAGCTGCGGTGCGGCGCGCGTTCGAATCCTTTTTTTATCGCGTCCGATCTCATTTTCATATTCCTCAAATAATTCGTCTTTTGAGAAAAATCTTTTTCTCAATCTAATGAGACCGATAACTTAATTTGGATTGGTTGGATTATAGGGGTAAGATTCGGAGATTGGGTCTCACCGTCTATAACCTGTTCCAATTTATTTAAGTTCTCGGTCAGGCTATTAAGACGGCAACCCTAATAGCAGGATAATTACCAGAATAAGCAGATTAATAATGGAAATATTCAGCCGGACAGCGTTTTTCAGACTGCCAAAAACACTCTTATTATTCCCTACTGATTTATTTATCGCTTCCATTACTAATTCTATTTTCCGGATAATTGGGGATGAATCTACATTACAGATTGAAACACAACAACAATTTTTTCACCGAATTTCATCGGTTAACCGTCGGAGAATGACCTGTTTTTACATCTGTCCAAAATAAATGTTTTGGAGAATTATTTGGACAGCATATAAAAACTTTCGGTAATGAATTGTTCTGATGTTTCACCAAATCGCCTCAAATTTCCTCGTAATATTCGGTAATTGGACAAATTCTTTGTGAACTTGTATTTCTATTTCCCGTTTTACCGATGCTGTTCACACACGATACGATATGGGGTAAGATTATTCCGCCCTTATTTACAGGGCTGGTACACCGACGGATCCATTATCCAGGGCGTTGCCCTGAGTTTTGTTATGATTCCCTTTTAGGGAATT
>JALUTR010000235.1 GCA_027021785.1 Fidelibacterota bacterium
GCGTGTCCGGGGAAGGCGGGGTTTGTATCGGCATCCTGAAAGAGCAGGACCCGGGTAGCGGGAATCCATACCTCACGATTCCCATCGCGACCGCATTGGGTGTGGGGCGTAACGCGCTTTTAGCTTACAATTGTGACGTGGCCGTGGCGGTCTCCGGGCAGTATGGGACATTGTCGGAAATCGCGTACGCGCTGCAACTCGGCAAACCGGTGGTAGGATACAAATCCTGGCCGGTGGAAGGGGTTGTAAACGCTGTGTCGGTTGAGGACATTATTAAACAGGTTAAATCGATATTGTAAACAGGGTTGCCAAACAGATGAAAAAGGGAGCAAGAATCACCATTACGGGAAGAGTGCAGGGGGTCTGGTTTCGGGCTTTCACGCGCAGGCAGGCCGGACTGTTAAACCTGACGGGGTGGGTACGGAATATGCCCGATGGATCCGTTTACTGTGAGGTCGAAGGTGACAAGGATAAAATCGATCGAATTATCGAAAAATTGAAAGAGGGACCCGAATTCGCCCGGGTCGATGACGTTCAGGTGGAATGGGTGCCTTTCAAGGGCCAATTCGACACCTTTGAAGTCCGCTATTAGCAGTGGTATCTTAATGTGTGTCATGTGTTATTAAACCGGCAATGGATATTGAAATGAATGAATCACATTTGTCAAAACCGGCACCCGGATTCGAATCCTTTTCGTTCTCCCCTGTAATAGGGGAGAATAAAAGAGGGGTCTTAATAATTGGAAACACTATGATTCCATACGATTTGCATATGCCAGAGTAATAATAATGAAGATTGCCTTATGCCAGATAAATCCCACGGTCGGGGATTTTGAATATAATTCGGAAAAGGTGTCGGAATACTATCGGCAGGCCGTCGGACAGGGGGCCGACCTGGTCGTTTTCCCGGAGCTGATCACAACGGGCTATCCTCCCCAGGATTTGCTTTGGGAGGCGGGGTTCGTCGATGAAAATATCGAGGCGATGATTTCCATCGGCCGTCAGGCGACCGTGCCGCTGATTTTCGGATACGTGCGCCAGGCGGGGAAGTATCTTTTCAACAGCGCCGCCGTTTGGCGGAACGGAGCGCAGGTTTATAATTACGATAAAATTCTTTTGCCCACGTACGACGTCTTCGATGAAGACCGTTATTTCCGTCCCGGAAATAAACCCGGTGTTTGGTCCTGCGATCATAACGGTAAATCGATAAAAATCGGAATCCAGATTTGTGAGGATCTCTGGGATGAGAATTACGACTGCAAGGTATCGCAGTTGCAGAAGGAAGCCGGAGCGGAATTGATTATCAATATTTCCGCCTCGCCCTACCACGAGGGGCGATTGCTGGACCGGAAGCGTCTGTTCGAGGACAAGGTTTCAACGACAGGGGTGCCGTTTTTGTATTGCAACCTGGTGGGGGCGCAGGATGAATTGATTTTCGACGGACAGTCGATGGCGATCAATGCCGACGGGGAATTACTGGCCCAGGGCGAAGCATTCAAAGAGGAGATTGTGCTGGTCGACCTGGACCGGCCGGCCACCGCGCGACTGAAAACCGTGCCCCGGGAGGAAGAGTTGTACCGGGCCCTGTGTCTGGGTGTGCGGGATTATTTCAGGAAGACCGGGCACCGGGAGGCGGTGATCGGTCTGAGCGGGGGGATCGATTCCAGCCTGGTGGCGTGTATCGCAACGGACGCCCTGGGGGCCCGGAATGTGCACGGCATATCGCTTCCGTCGGTGTATTCCAGCGATCACAGTTTGTCGGATGCGCGGCGGTTGTCGGAAAACCTGGGGATTGGTTACAAGGTAATCCCGATCCGGGAGATTGTGGAAGTGTACGAATCCACCTTAAAACCGCATTTCGCCGGATTGGAACGGGATGTCACCGAAGAAAACATCCAGGCGCGCGTGCGCGGGAATTTGTTG
>JALUTR010000236.1 GCA_027021785.1 Fidelibacterota bacterium
GGCTTCAGAATCCCGGCCAGGTTGTACCCGACGCTCATATTGAAAATGGTACCCGGATTGTCCGGCGTTCCCCAACCGAATTTATCCCTCAGGATATGGACAAGAATCCAGGCTTTTACGTATTCGCTTAACGACTCCGTCAACGACAATTCCTGTGACCATTCACAATTGTACCCTTCGTCCTCCATATCAATGCACGGTTTCGACACCTCAATCCGGTCCAGTGTCTGCACGGTTTTCAGTTCCATGTAGCGGGCGCCCATGAGCCACGCCAGGACAATGTTCTGGGCTAACTGCGTGTGCGGACCTGCGGCAACCCCAATCGGTGTCTCCAGCAACCGTCCGTACCGCTCCATACGAAATACATCCCCGGTTCGAGGAACATAAAACAGTTCTTGATGAACCCCCAGAATATGTCCCTGCTTTTCCTCCTCCAGGATCCATTTTAACAAGCGCTCAATGGGTAGTGGATATAGATTGTATTGGGACACGAATTTCACGAATTACTCGAATGGATTTAATAGAATGACCGCCTGTTTACTTACTGAAAACAAAATACTACCTTTTTTCATATTCTTCTCACTAATTCGCGCCATTTGTGCAATTCGTGTCTACCTTTTTAAGACACGAATTTCACGAATTACTCGAATGGATAATTATAGTATGATTTACCATGCTATGTTAATAAACTTCTGCAAAAATAGTTTGTGGTTTTACCAAAAACGGAATTTTACTTCCCTTCCTATCTTTCCCTTTAATTCGCTCCATTCGTGCAATTCGTGTCCCAAATATCCTTAGTTTACCACCCGGCAATATTCCAATTTTTCTTTGCCAAAATTGATGATAATTGCCAGTTTCAACCCGGTCGCTTTCAGATAATTCAGAGCTTGCGCTTTATGCGCCCTGGAAATGGTTTCCACCGCCTTCAGTTCCAATATGATTTTCTTTTCCACCAGTATATCCGCAACAAAATTACCTACCAACTGTTTCTCAAAATACACTTTAATCGGCACCTGTGATTCAGCGAAAATCCCCTCTCTCTTCAACAAAATCATTAAGGCGTTTTCGTTTACCTTCTCCAGAAAACCGTATCCCAACTGACGATGAACCTCCATCGCCAAACCGATAATTTTATACGATAAATCCTTATATATTATTTTCTCATCCTTCATACCTTCCCCTTTAATTCGTTCCATTTGTGCAATTCGTGTCTACATTTTTAGGACACGAATTGCACGAATTATTCGAATGGATTTAATAGTATGATCATCCGTTTACTCGCCGAAAACAAAATACTACCTTTCCTCATATTCTTCTCCTTATTTCGTGCCTTTCGGGCAATTCGTGTCTACATTTTTTAGGACACGAATTTCACGAATTATTCGAATGGATTTAATAGTATGATCGCCTGTTTACTTACTGAAAACAAAATACTACCTTTTTTCATATTCTTCCCTCTAATTCGCGCCATTTGTGCAATTCGTGTCCAACATAAAACCTCAACATATTTTTCAAAGCCTGTCGGCGGTAATCGGCTGTGGCGCGGACATCGGAAATGGGAGCAATATCCTTATCGATTTGATCTACAGCATCATCCAACGCCGCTGAATCTTCCAGTAAGACCCGGGAAAAAGAATCGAGCGACACAACCGTGGGAGCAACCGCCCCGGCGGCAACGGATATGTCGGTTAATTTTCCATCGTTTACACGGTAAGCGACCGCAAAATTAATAACGGCAATGGCCATCGCCGGTCGCAACCCCAATTTGTAAAAAACGGATTCGGAACTTTGTTTTGGCAGAATAACCGAATGCAAAAGTTCACCGGGTTGGAGGGCTACCTGTCCCGGCCCGGTAATGAATTCGGCGATAGTAAGCGTGCGCACCGATTCGCTATTTACCAACTTTAATTTTGCATT
>JALUTR010000237.1 GCA_027021785.1 Fidelibacterota bacterium
GTTATCCGCAAAGGATTACCCCTTATTGTACATCGATGATTCGTTATTGGTCGAATCCATCACCACCCGGGTGAATCCTTTGTGGTTGAAATTGCGGCCCCTC
The DNA here is from genome assembly GCA_027021785.1 of Fidelibacterota bacterium. Lineage (GTDB taxonomy): Bacteria > Fidelibacterota > Marinisomatia > Marinisomatales > JAADGP01 > JAADGP01. The sequence continues at coordinate 104 of JALUTR010000237.1, forward strand.
ATCCCCTGGGAACCGAATAAGGTATATCGCGTAGAGTTATTTCGGTCCGGTTTTTTATCCCGGGAGGGAAACGCTTTCGAGGATTCTCTGATTACGGTAACGATTCGCACACGGCGGCGACCGGGGTACGGGGGATTAAGTGTCCGCATTAAATCCGGCGGGCAATATCCTTTCGTCGGAGAAATCAGGGCGGTTGAAAAGCCCTCCCAAATGTATACGTCTGTTGTAAATTCGCAGGCGCGTATTGCGTTCAGCGATATCCCGGAAGGGACTTACACATTAATGCTTTACGAAGATCGTGACCGCAATGAAACATATACTTTTGGGAAAGCATTCCCATTTACGCCCGGCGAATGGTTTATGACATATCCGGATACTCTTGATATCCGGGCAAATTGGGAAATCGAACTAACGCCCATATCAATAAAGGAGTTCAGATAGATGTATGCCGTAATTATGGCCGGTGGAAGCGGAACCCGCTTCTGGCCGTATAGTCGTAATGCCCGACCCAAACAGTTGCTCAATATTATCGGCAAAAGATCGATGTTGCAGATGACGGTGGATCGCCTGTTGAAACTAAAATTTATAAACGATCTTTTCATTGTAACCCGGCAAGATCTGGCGCCGCTTATACAAGCTGAGATCAAGGGTGTTAAGCCGGAAAATATCATTGTGGAACCCAGCGGGAAAAATACCGCCCCCTGTATCGGGTTGTCGGCCCTGTACATAGCCGCTTTGAAGGAAGATGCCGTAATGAGCGTTTTCCCGGCGGATCACTTAATTATCGGTCACCGGAAATTTGCCCGGGCGATCAGTACCGCCAATCATCTGGCGAAGAAAAACAATACCCTGGTGACCATCGGTATTACGCCCACGTACCCCGCAACCGGATATGGGTACATTCAGTATGAGAGTGAAAGTGAAGAAGATCACTTCGAGGCGTATCGCGTGCGTACCTTTGCCGAGAAGCCACATTTATCCGTTGCCAAGCGGTTCCTTCAAAGCGGTGATTTCCTGTGGAATTCAGGTATTTTCATTTGGAAGGTAAGTTCTCTTTTCAAGGAATTGAAAGCGCACATGCCGGAATTATACGAACATTTAATGACCGTTGGGGAGCGGATCAGGGCGAATCGTTCCTTTACCGATGTCTGGGAAGATATTTACCCGGTCTCCATTGATTACGGTCTGATGGAGAAGGTAAAAAAAGACATTTACGTAATAAAAGCGACGTTTGAGTGGAGTGATCTGGGATCCTGGGACGCCGTGTATGATCGGACCCCAAAGAAAGAGGGAGGGAATGTCGTTAAAGGCGAAGGGGTGGTTTTGCATGGACAGAATAATTTCGTTCAATCGAACGGACGTTTTACGGCGGTATTGGGACTCGATAATATCGTTGTGGTTAACACCGACGATGCCACCCTGGTAATTCCCCGCGACCGGGTCGAAGAGGTCCGTGTACTGGTGGATTGGCTCAAACGTGAAAACCGGCAGGAATTGTTGTAATTATTCCTTTTCCTCATGAAACCAGTTAAACCGGAAAAATTAATGGAATTTTTTGAGGAATTGGCTGAACGAGTGGGAGTGAAGATTATCCACGGGAAAGGCGACTTTAAGGGTGGACCCTGTATCGTGAATGACGAAAAGGTAATTGTGGTGAATAAGATTAAACCGATTGAGCAGCAATTACGAATGCTGGCCTGGGGATTTGCGACGATGGATTTATCGGGCATATATGTCGTCCCGGCATTAAGGTCCTATATCGATGAGGTGCAGACCTCATTATTTAACGAGGAAGTGACTTAAAACCCTTGCTTCGCAAGCCGGGGGTTCATTACAATCACGCCTGTTTTTCACAAATGGTTATAGTAAATGTGTATCGGATTTTATCCTTACAACCGATGATTAAGAACATTTAAAAGGGAATCGTAATGAAAGAATATCATTCAGGAGATATACGGAATTTTGCGATCGTGGGCCATGGTGCCAGCGGGAAAACGATCTTAAGTGAAGCGATGCTGGTTTGCGGAGGTGTTATTAACCGTATCGGAACCATTGAAGCCGGAAACACAATCTCGGATTATCATACCGATGAACAGGAACGCCAGATTTCCATCCATGCCACACCTATGCACATGGAGTGGATGGACAAAAAGTTTAATCTGATAGACACTCCCGGCTATTCCGATTTTATCGGCGAAGCGCTGGGATCCCTGGCCGTTGTTGATTTGGCCGTAATTGTCATTCACGCGACACAGGGGATTGAGGTTGGTACCGAACAGATGTGGGATGAGGCAACCAAACTTGGTATCCCGAAAATTTTGGTTGTTAACGGACTCGACCGGGAGCACACCAAGTTTGAGGAAATCCTGGAGAAGGCGCGGGAACGGTTCGGGAGAAACGTGTTTCCCATGCAATTACCGGTTAATCCCGGCCCGGCTTTCAACCAGGTTGTCGATGTATTGAGAAACGAGTTGATTGAATACAAGACCGATGGAAGCGGCAAGTATACGGAATCTCCGGCCGAAGGCGAATGGAAAGAACGTGTGGAACAGTTGCATGAGGAACTGATTGAATACGTCGCTGAATCCGATGATTCCCTGCTGGAAAAGTTTTTTGAGGAAGGGGGATTATCCGAGGAGGACATGCGCGCCGGAATTCACGCGGCGGTGCAACACGAATCATTTATTCCGCTCTTTTGCACGTCGGCTGTCAGTAATGTCGGCGTGGCGCGGTTAATGGATTTTATCGCCAAGTTCGGTTCCTCACCGGTGGACCGGTCCAAGGTGAAAGCCTTGGACGCGGCGACGGACAAGGAGGTTGAGGTAACCCTGGATAACCCCGCCACGGTTTGCCAGGTGTTTAAAATCATTAGTGAGGCGCACGTCGGTGAGCTGTCGTTTTTCCGCATTTATTCCGGTAAAGTCACCACCGGAATGGATCTTTACAATAGTTCCCGCGGAAATTCCGAACGGTTTGGACAATTGTTTGTATTGTGTGGGAAAACACGAACCAACGTCGGCGTATTGCATGCCGGTGATATCGGCGCCGTTGTGAAATTGAAGAATACCCATACCGGTGATACCCTGTGTGATCCCAAGTTCAAAGTCGTTATGCCGAAAACGGAATTTCCGAATTCGAATATTAATGCGGCTCTAAAGATTAAATCCAAGGGCGATGAAGAAAAGGTCGCGATAGGGTTGGCGATGCTCCATGAGGAGGATCCGACATTTAAATACCGGGTTGATAGTGAGATCCGTCAAACCATTATCTCCGGGCAGGGAGAACTGCATTTACAGGTTTCGATGCAGCGTTTAAAGCGCCTTTTCAATGTGGATATAGAATTGATCGAGCCCAAGATCCCGTATCGTGAAACCATTACCACCAAGGGAGAATCCAAGTACCGGCATAAAAAACAATCCGGTGGCGCCGGGCAGTTTGCCGAAGTATGGATGCGGATCGAACCAAAACCCCGGGGAGAAGGGGTTGAATTTACGGATTCCCTCCACGGCCAGAATGTGGACCGCGTATTTGTGCCGTCGGTGGAAAAAGGGGTTATGGCCGCCTGCGAAGAAGGTGTGTTGGCCGGGTATCACGTGGTTGATCTGAAAGTTGATTTTTACGATGGGAAACAACATCCGGTGGATTCCAAAGACATCGCGTTCCAGATTGCCGGGAAAGAAGCTTTTAAAGAAGCTTTCCTCTCCGCCCGCCCGATTCTTCTGGAGCCGATTTACAACATCCAGGTCAAAGTTCCCGAGGAATATATGGGTGATGTGATGGGGGATATTTCCGGTCGCCGGGGAAGAATCATGGGTATGGACGCGGACGGGAATTTCCAGATTATTAAAGCTCAGGTTCCCCAGGCGGAATTGTATAATTATGCCACTACGATCCGATCACTGACCGGGGGCCGGGGAATACATACGGAAGAATTCAGCCATTACGAAAACCTGCCCAAGGAACTGGAAAAAAAGGTTATTGAGGCCAGCAAGAAAAAAGAAGATGAATGAGGATTCTTGAATATCCGAATTTGATTGAGCCTGAGCGATCAAAAAAACTGATAAATTTGGAATAACCCGTTTAACAGCCGTTGGAGAAAATGATAATATCTTGCTTTCGCCACAAAAGAATCATTGCCCTTACCCATATCGCCCTAATGCCATACGTCAATCCTTAACCCTTCAATTGTTATGAGAAAACTCTGGGCGCCATGGCGGATTGAGTACATCCGGCAGGAAAAAAAGGACGAGAGTTGCATTTTCTGCGAAAAATCGAGTGAGGATCGGGATCGGGAAAACCTGGTGCTGTTCCGAGGCAAGAATGCGTTTGTTCTCATGAATCTATATCCGTATAATAACGGACATTTAATGATTACTCCTTACATGCACACCGATAGTACCCATGAACTGAACGGCGAAACATTGCAGGAAATCATGGCGCTGGCAGACATGTCCATGGAAATTCTGAAACAGACACTGAAAGCCCAGGGGTTTAATTTCGGGGCCAACATCGGGGCCGCCGGTGGCGCCGGTATCGAGGAACACATCCATTTTCACCTGGTCCCCCGGTGGGTGGGAGACACCAATTTTATGCCCGTGCTGGGACACACAAAGGTTCAGGTGCAGGGTTTGCAGGAAACGTTTGACCTGCTGAAACCTCATTTTATGCAAATAGGTAAAGATATCCGATAATTTAATGTCACTGTTCACCCACTCCTGGCTCCCATATATTTATCTGTACGGAGTGGGTGGTTTATTCTTTTTCCTGGGCATTATTATCATTCGCAGGGCGGGCGCCCTGAAACCCCATCTCAAACGGCATCGCCGATGGATGTGGATACTATATTTCGGATTAGGTTGGTACATGGCGATTCACGCCGGATTAATATTTTTGGCTTTTAAATAGACCATGGATACTTTCCACAGTATCGGCACATCGACCGATTGGGTAGTAATGCTCTTCTATTTTATAGGGGTGATGCTGTTCGGGAGTTATTTTGGCCGGTATACGAAAAGCACGACGGACTTCTTTTTTGGCGGTCGCCGGTTTTCCTGGTGGTTGATTACCATGTCGATTGTGGCAACCGGGGTAGGAAGCCACAGTTTTGTGAAATATTCGGCAAAGGGGTTTGAACACGGTATTTCCTCTTCCATGACCTATATGAATGATTGGTTCTTCGTGCCTTTTTTCATGTTTGGCTGGTTGCCGATCATCGTTTATTCCAAGGTTCAGTCCATCCCGGAGTATTTCGAGAAACGATTTAGTCCTTCAGCGCGGTTTCTGGCGACGGTATTATTAATGTTCTACATGATCGGTTACATTGGAATCGGTTTTTTAACGTTGGGGAAAGCCGTTATTCCCCTGCTCCCGCAAGCCTTTACGTTTTTTGGCGCGCAAGTGGACGTTACCTTGATGCGCGCCATTATTGTCATTGCCGTTATTACCGGGATTTACATCACTTTCGGCGGTCAGACAGCGGTAATTTTTACCGACTTATTGCAGGGGTTTATCCTGTTGTTTGCCGGCTTGATGTTGTTCTTTCTGGGGATATCATATCTCGGTGGATTTGAAAATTTCTGGAGTTATCTACCGACGGAATGGAGGTTGCCGCTGGCGGATTTCAATAAACCTCCCGACTTCAATTTCGTAGGCATATTCTGGCAAGACGCCGTTGCCGGTTCGATTGGTTTCTTATTTATGAACCAGGGGTTAATCATGCGGTTTATGGCCTGTAAGAGTGTTGATGAAGGTCGGAAAGCCGCGGCGGTTAACATCCTCTTTGTGCTTCCCATCTCCGCCGTGGTGGTGGGAAACGCCGGTTGGATCGGGAAGGCCATTTCGGTGGTAAGTCCGGATATAGTCAGTCCGAACACGTCTCCCGATCAGATCTTTGTGGTCGTCGCGAATATAGTATCCAGCCCGGGGGTATTCGGATTTATCATGGCCGCTTTGACGGCCGCGCTCATGAGCACCGTCGATACATTGATCAACGCAACGGCAGCTATTTTCGTGAATGATATTTATCGCCCCATTAAACGGCTATTACATACTGTAATTCCCGGGAAAAAAGCACGGGACAAGAGGGAACTGGTTATTGCGCGGTATGCTTCGATTGGTGTTACGATCCTTGGGGTTATTGCGGTATTGGCCTTTAAAAATTTCCCGACGGTTTATGAAGCGCACGGGTATTTTCATTCCACGTTGACTCCCCCCCTGGTAGTAGCCATTTTCCTCGGTGTGTTCTGGAAACGCTTTACACCGGCGGCCGTCATTACCACTTTTTTGGGGGGTGTGGCGTTAATGATATTGGGCGCCCGCTACCCGGCGGTTCTGATCGCCCCCTTTGATCATGGCATCGCCATGAATCCGGTACATCCTTACTCCTATATCCGGGCTTTGTATAATCTGGTGGTGTGTTCGGGGGTGGCGGCTTTGGTGGTGTGGACGACACCGTGGCAGCAGTCAATTGTCGGCTGGATTCGGCAACAGGAATCGAAGAAACAAATTGTTGTGATCATCGCCGTCGTCGTCAGCATTCTTTTTCTGATGGTCATTTTCAACACCGGAGGCCTTGCATTGTTATTCCTGTTAACAATCGTTATAATTATCCTGGTGCCCATATTTGTTACGTACACCACGGATTACGATGAGGAGAAACAGACGAAAGGATTGACCGCGGCCACAATTGATTTTGCCAGGGAAGGTTTTAAAGGGGGTACGCCCAATGATAAACAGGGCGAAAAAGTTTTGGTCCATTGGAAATTGGTCGACGGGGATGATTCCGTTATCCGTTTTTCAAAGGACGATATGCGACGGATGAAAGCGGAGGTAGGCGACCTGGTCTATCTGTGTGATAAACGAAAATGGTTGGGGGGATTAAAATCGATCCATTCCCAATTTGGCGAACCTCATGATGAACCGGGGATCGTGTATTTAACCGCGGAACAGGAAGAGGTCGGATTGTTCTCGAAGAAGCGGATTTTGGAAGCTGAAAAGGAAATGTAGGTTTTTTTTCTTTTCTTTCCTGTCTAAATTCGCGGCGCTTTTTGACCAAGTGGAAATAAGTATATTTGAAAAGGAAGAATTCCGGAGTAGCTCAATGGTAGAGCGGGTGGCTGTTAACCACTAGGTTGGGGGTTCGAGTCCCTCCTCCGGAGCATCCCCCATCGAAAGATGGGGCTTTGGTTTTCATGATATGAGCTAATGGCTTTGAGTTTTATCACCCGAAGTTCTGATTTATCAGACGCAGGGTGACCCTCCTCCGGAGCAATTAATTACCCCGATATGAAAATATCGGGGTTTTTAGTTATATAATAACATTTCTCACGTATAATAGTCTTCCTATAGTATTGTTTAGAATAGGGTTGTACAATATCGATCAATGGTTGTTTCAAAAAAAGGACAGCATCGGTATTTAACAAAGCTGATATAAAAAATGCTTCCACGCATACATTGAGGGAAACTGCAGGTGCTTACTATTACATGGCAACCAGGGAATATATTATCTGGGATTATTAGATATTATTTAATGGATAATATTATATTATTATTGTAGATTACTCTAAATGGTCAGTCGTCGAGATATATGGAGTATATTATCCCAAAGGAAAACTTTCGGTTAATGAGCAGGATAAACCTATCGGGCATAATCCAAGGATAAAATATTTATGAGATTAAAAATTAAGTTAACAATCTTTGGAATTTTTCTGTTACTTTGTCTGGGTTGTAATGAACCACCTCCTGATAATGAAATAATACCCACCTGGACAACCTATGAATTCGCAGAGACCCCGTTCCGAATGCGGATATTCCGTTCCTATTTATATGCTTTTAATTATGGACTTTGGAGGATGAATATTGAAAGGGATGATGCCGAATGGGAAAAAATTTCGCTTCCTGACCCGTCAAGTCATCCAATGGGAATTTATGATGTCCTTGTCAATGATAAGGATAACAGTATACTAATTGCGTATCCGGAAGAAACTATGATGGGACATGGTCTTTATAAAAGCACCGATGACGGTGTAACATGGTTCCCTTCCGACAGTGGAATGCTTTTCGAAGACCTTCAAGTCATTAACGACAAACCACGGGGTTTGCTCGCAACCCCGGATGGAATATTGGCAGGCGGAATGTTTATTTGGAAATCTGTTGATAATGGAGAAACTTGGAGTTCTGTAGTTTCAACCGGCGTATATTTTTTGGATCTAACTAGTCATCCCTCATCATTGGACATTATATGGGGTTGGGGAATGTCGGCTTTGTTAGAATCATTTGTATTTAAGTCTGAGGATGGGGGCGAGACGTGGTCAACCGTAAGGTTTGAACCACCATACGACCTGCCGTCGCCGTTTTTGATGCAAGACCTTGCATTTGACAATGAAAACGATAGTTTGGTTTATATATCCATGAATGCCCCGAGAATTCTAATAACCGAAAATGGCGGCAAAACCTGGTCACACCCCGTTGTTATTGATAGCACAGTTGACGCGGATGTATATATGCTTTGGGCAAATCCCGGTAAGTCGGGGCATGTCATCGCCGGTCTTGGGAGCGATATCTATGAAAGTCTTGATTACGGGAAGAATTGGGAAATGATAGAGAACCCGATTGAGAACACAATTTATTCGAAGGTTTATGATCCCGTATCCCATACCCTTTACCTTGGGACGGAATCAACTATTTATGCCTACAATATAAAATAAGGGAG
>JALUTR010000238.1 GCA_027021785.1 Fidelibacterota bacterium
GGACACTGGTAATATTTGAAACCGGTATTCGATAAAGACCGTTGTATTCCCTGCCGCAGTACAAGTAGTTTCCGGCGAAATCCATCACCGCTGGAAGAGTTCGAGAAATCAGATCGCCGCTCCCGTCACGCAATTTTATCCATCTTCTTCCATTGTAGAGATACCAGAAGTTGTTGTTGGCGAGAACAATTCCCTTCGAAGTCGAATAGCGACTGTACCCGTTGTGTACCAGATCCGTCCAATCATTTCCTTCTATTCCGGTTGTATCTGTGTACCAATTTCTGCCTTCATCAGTCGAAAATTGGTTATACCGCACATTGAATAATTTATCGTTGCCCGTGATTAGTACTAGAGAGCCATCCAGGTCAGGTGTACCAAACGTCAGTTCCCATCGTTCGCCGTAATTCTGTACAGCCCAAATACCCAGCCCGTAAATATCGAGCGGATTCGGGGAATGAGTAATGGCGTAGAATTTTCCGCGTTCGATCAACGATGGGATGATCGTGACTTCATCATAGAGATACGGCGGTACCGGCAGGCGCGTCCACGTTGCGCCGGCGTCGGTTGTGAAAAAATAACTGAAACCGCCATTCTGGTTGACCATGACGTACATGTCCATGGGATATGGTTTCGATATTTCGAACTGTATCATATCGCCCACGGTGGTCAGAAGCGTATCCGGAACCGTTTGACCGGGTCTGCCGCAAACAAGCGAGTGCGAGTCGGAAATGAAATAATACTTCGATTCAAAAAACGAACTCGCTTTGAGTGCAGTGATATGTTCTGTTTGGAGAAGATCGAACCAATGTTGACCGCCGTCGTTCGATTGCATCAACAAGGAGACCCATCTGGGTTTTCCATCTACGTAATAGTACTCATGTGTCGCAGCAAACATCGTATCCGGTGAAAGAATCGATAGTTCGATACCGGAAAAGCCCGGAAATTGTCTGGAGCCTTTGAATGTCTTCCACGTTGCACCGTTATCATAAGATTCTTTCAATCCATCGACCAAGATGCTTCCAAGTATTGCACTTTTCGGTTTTGAAAAATCCCAGATGTGAATATTTGGTATGAGAACTGCGCTGTCGCCGGACTCGGACCATCGATATAATTCCGTGATAATTGTTTTCAGTTGCATACCTTTCGAATCAAAATACACGGCGCTACCATAAGAAGATGCGCCAAAATATTTAATGGGGAATTTATTCCTTTTTGACCAGGTTTTACCACTGTCAGCACTCTCGTAATAATCATATTCGGAATCCGTATTACTCCCATTAATTACTATTCTAACAAACCATATCCCATATATAGCTTTATCACCCTTTTTATACTGTCCCATATTCTCGAGGCCGCCTCTTGCGTTTATGAAATGGACATCTTCCCACGAGCGTCCTCCATCTGTACTCATTCGAAATGCACCCTCAAGGCCATAAAGAAAGATATTATTCGAATTTTCAGACTCTAAATAGAAATCATTAATAAGATAACTTCCTGGAAAACCGAACCTCAAAGTATCCCATGAGACACTGTTATTTTTCAATCGAAGGAGGTACGGCTCTGCATCGGAAAATAAAAAAAGCGTTCCATCCTGATGTGTTCTTATCAAACCCCTGCCAGAGCGGAATTTACCGGAATCCTTAAACCAGTTTGCACCTTTATCAGTCGATTTCCAAAGTGCACTGTTCGCATAAGCGAAATAATTATCATTTTCTGCTACATCAAACGATGTGATATCCGTTACCCAACCCATTTGCTCCTTATCGTCAACAATGGGTCGCCATGTGTCACCGTAATCCGTGCTGCCGTAAATCCCACCGCGCTTAATCACCGCGAAAACCTCGTTGGGCTTGTATTTGTTCTGCACAAGGTAATCCGCGTGGCCGGAATAG
>JALUTR010000239.1 GCA_027021785.1 Fidelibacterota bacterium
GCAATATTTGAAAAACAGGCAAATTGATGGTCATAAATTCCGCCGTCAAGTAAGTATTGATAACTATGTAGTTGATTTTTGTTGTCTTGAATTGAAATTCATCATTGAAATTGATGGTAGTGGACACTTACATCCGGGACAGCGGAAAAGGGATGAACAAAGAACCAAAGATTTGGAAAAATGGGGGTATACTGTTATCAGATTTTATAATAATGAGATTGATGAAAATCTTGATGGTGTATTGGAAATAATAAGCAAAACATGCAGAGAGTTAAGCGAATAGCATATCCTTTCCAATATTTTATGACCCCCTGTGGTCCCCCTATTACAGGGGGACTTGTAAGGTTTTCGGTCATTGGAGGGATTCCGTTTGGGATAGGCGGGGGGTTTTTTTAAAATGGTAACCAAATTCATTATTCCGACGATGATGTTAAAAGGGTTATTTATTCTGTCCCAATACCCAATTCTTCGCTATGTTTGTGCCCGGATGGTGAACGAAAGTCCATGAAGAGAAAAAAGCTTCTATATCAACTGTTTTCGTCGTATTTGACCATTATTGTCATTTCCGTTGTCGTGCTTGTCTGGTTTACCAATCGTTCGTTACAGGACTTCTATTATCATCAGAAATCCATCGATTTAAAGGCCAGGGCAATCCTGGTTCAGTATGATATCACTGCCGACGTTTTGGAGGACCCTTCGCTCCTGACAGCCATTTGTCGCAACCTCGGCGAAGCCACCCAAACCCGCATTACGATTATTGCGCCCGATGGTCGTGTTCTGGCGGATTCGCATGAAAATCCTTCCCTCATGGACAACCATGGCGATCGTCCCGAGGTAATTACCGCCCTTAAAGGGGCGACCGGTACCGCGTTGCGATACAGTCACACGCTGGAACAGGAAATGATGTACCTTGCCATCCCGGTAAATATTAGTGAACGGCAGTTAATCGTCAGAACTTCCCTGCCGGTAACAATCTTACAGGCGACCATCGCGGAAATGCGGATCAAGCTGATCTTGGGTGGGCTTGTAATTGTCATATTTGCGGCCTTGATAAGTTTCTTCTTATCCAAGCGGATTGCCCGTCCGTTGGAGACCATGAAACGAGGGGCCGAACGGTTCGCGAAGGGAGAATTGAATTTCAAATTGCCGGTTCCGAATACGGAAGAAATCGGCGCATTGGCGGAATCCCTGAACTTGATGGCCCGGCAATTGGATGAGCGGATAAAAACCATAGTAAATCAGCGCAATGAACAGGAAGCTGTTTTCTCCAGCATGGTAGAAGGCGTTATTGCCGTGGACCGGGATGAACATATTCTCAGTATGAATCCCGCCGCCGCAAAGCTTTTCATGATCGATCGTAAAAATGCCGTCGGGAAGCCAATCCATGAGGTGCTTCGAAACTCGGAATTGATCCAGACCATCCGGGCGGTGCTGAAGGACGGAAGGGTTGCCGAATCGGAAATCATTCTGTCTTACGAAAAAGAACGCCATTTACAGATTACCGGAAACGTGCTTAAAAGCGGGGGAGGGGAGCGAATCGGCGCAGTAATCGTGCTTGAAGACATTACCAGAATCCACCAGTTGGAAAATATCCGCAAGGAATTTGTGGCCAATGTTTCCCATGAGTTGAAAACGCCGATTACATCGATCAAAGGATTTGTGGAAACGCTTCGCGAAGGAGCGGTAAAGAATCCACAGGAAGCGGTACAATTCCTGGATATTATCGAAAAACACACCAATCGTCTGAATGCCATCATCAATGATCTCCTGGATTTATCCCGGATTGAACAAAAAGAAAATACCGATGATATTGCCGTGTCCTTAACGCCTGTAGGGGAGGTATTGCGCCGTTCGGCCGGAGATTGCCAGGCACAGGCGGACCGGAA
>JALUTR010000240.1 GCA_027021785.1 Fidelibacterota bacterium
ATACCACCCCGATTCCGACATGATCCCCTTGATTTCCTTCTCGGCTTTGACCATAATACTGTGCTTGATTTTGTTTTTTATGCGGTCTTTGAAATTCACGCGCTCCAACGCCAAATCGTTTTCCAAAAGCCAGTCGACATAATATACCCATTCGTGTATGGGAGCCACATGAGACACGATTCCATGGGAGGCCAGTCGTTCCGGCAGCCAGCGCCGGGATATTCCTTCTTTGCGAACGTATATTTCACCGACAATCAAAACCTGCGGCGCCTCCGCCAGGGGCAAAATTTGAGGAATTTCTTTAAGCGCCCGGGAGACACGTTTTATGGATTCCCGGAAAGTATCCTGTCCCCCTTCAAGACCGTTGATAATTTCTGCCCAGATTTCCCCAAGTGTTGCGAGCGCGCCTTCGGGATTATCGGCGATAACCAGCATTGCGTTGCGAATATCTTCGAAAATATCGGCAATGACGATGCCATTCCAGTTAAGCAACGTAAATTCCCGGCCGAGCTCCCCGTATCCGTCTTTGCTTGATGGAGAAAAAAAGGTTACGTTTTCAATTTGTTGTTTGATAACCAGGTCCTGCATGAAGTCCCGGTATTGTCCGAAGCGGCAAGGTCCCTCCGCTGTAGGGTAAAAGAAAACCGTAATTTCGTCCGGTGGCCGTTCCTCGCGGAGATATTTCAACATGGCGCCGGAGGTTAACTGCAGGGGCAGGCACTCCTTGCAGGAAGTGTTGCCGCGGCCGATTTTCAGGTGTTCTTCGTTCGCAGGCGGCAGGACCTTGCACCGAATGCCCTTACTTTTGTACGTGGCGGCCATCGCTTCCGATGTGAAAGGGTTCATCGAGGCGAAAACAAGTCTCACCCGGGGGTCGAATAAGGTAAAGGCTTCACCCCTGGAAGTGATAATCCGGTATCGACTTTGTTCCAGTTCGGATCGGGTCGGTATAAAGGTTGAGACGGGTTTGCCGTCTTCCTTTTTAAGAGACTGCAATTTTCGGTACCGGGCAACGATATCCAGAAATGCTTCGATTCTCGTTTCCAGGCCGGCATCGGCTGTATGGTTGTCCAGCTCCAGGGTCAGAGAAGGTTTGGCGCCCATGATATCCCGGAAATACCCGACGATAAAAGAATCCGGGCCACAGGAAAAATTGGTAATATAGGTTCCGAACAGTTGAGGATGTTCCCGTACCGCCACGGCCCCTTTCAGGTTGATTTGTCCCATCGACCAGTACATGTGATCGCGCACGGGAAGCTGTCCGAGGTCCAGAAAATCCACCGGTATGATCGATATTCCGCGCGAGGCGAACTTATGGGGAATACCCTTGTTCGCTTCCGGAACGAAAGCGTTATAGGGACGGCCGAACAAAACAACGCCGATACGGGAAGGATCCTGCTCGATTTCACGCAGAGCCTCTTTTCCCAGTTTAATCATGTGTTGTTGCATCCGATCCTGGATTGCTTTGGCCTGTTCGAAAGCAGCTCCGGCAAGGCGCCGGCTTTTTCCAAGGTCCGTCGCCATTGATTGAAAACTTTTCTTCTGCTCTTTTGTGTTGGCCGACAAGTCGATGAGCGGCGTCAGCAGGACGACGTCATCGGAAAGTCGGCTTTCAAAAGCGCTTTTCAGATAGAAAGGTTCGCCCTGTAACAAGGGGCAGGTATTTGAGTGGGTGTAACCGTTCCGGACCTTAACGCCGGTTATATGAGGAATAAAAAGGTAGTCGGGGTTTAAATCAAGCAGGTTTTTGAAAAAGCCGTGAGCGATTTCACAGGGATAACAGAAGGGGGCCGAACACAGATCCACACCTTCCTGTTCAACTTTCTCGGCCAGGACCGGACGAAAACCCAGTTTCTTGAAAAAATGGGCGTATAAAGGATAAAAAG